>JADGQV010000167.1 GCA_017881465.1 Gemmatimonadaceae bacterium | reverse complement strand
ACGAGATAGTCTCCGCTGCCCTGTTCGAACTGAACGCGGAAGTTGCCGGCCGTGTCAGTGGTGGTTTGCTGCGTAAGGCGGTCTGGACCGCGTGTCACCATGATGGTGGCGACGATAGCGTGAGATGAGTCGTCGGTCACGCGGCCACGAATTACGTCGCGGGAGGAGTCTTGCGCCGACAGCGTCAGGGGGCTCACCGGCAGGGACAGTACTCCAATTGTGACCGCCGCTACAGCAGAGACAAAATATCGAGCCAATCGCATTCTTGAGCGGGCCATTCTAGCCACGCATGCGCACCGAGGCAGGCACGAACGGTCGAGCCACAAATGGCTGCGTTCAATTCTCGAAACTCTCAACCGGGTTGCCTGACGCTGCGAAGCACGCAGCTGAAATGCGAACACTAATAGCAATAGCATCATTTGCATCCGAGTTGGTGCGACCTACGCTAGACACTTCGGCGGCACAATTGGTTGCTTACTGGGTGGCGATATTTCTCCTGCGAGCGAATCACCCAGAAACGGACTCAGGGGGCCTCGGAAGCGCCCACTAAGCAGCGCACCTAAACGCAGAGTCAGGCTTCCCCTCCAAAGCCCTCACCGCGCCTGCTTGTTGAGCGGCCTGAGCTGCGCCGGGTTCCGTGGACACCATCCTTAGGTGTTCTTTCGGAATCGGAGGTGCAGCATGGGTACGCGACGATGATACTCCGAGTTTGCATGCGCGCCATTTAACGCCCCTGTTCAGGCTTGCAAACTACACTACCACAATTGCGGCCTACTCATATCCGAAGTGCTTGGCGGCTGCAACGTAGGTTAGTTAGCGCCGCGCTTCTTCGTCGGGTCCGAGGCGTACTCGAGAACGTGCGCTCGCCACGTTCGCTCGATTTCCGGCCACGACATCCCGAGACTTTTTTCAAGCGCTATACGTAGCTGGGTGTCGGTGCGCCCGCCGGCCATTAATGCTTTCAACCCCGCGATGCCACCGTGCTGGTAGGTCATTTCGACCAGGGCCGCGCCTGCCGGCCTCATTCCCAAATCGTGGTCGGTGACCGTTAGAACGGAGTCTAGCGTTATCGCCGGGTGCGCGGTGAGGAAAGCGGCGTACTCTTTCATAACGTCGCGGAATGATTTTCCCAGCGATCCGCCCAACCACGTTGCGGTTCCTTCATTTATGATTCCGGCGGTGTTGGGAGTCCACGTCAGCGGGGCCAACACCGAATGCGTCAGTTCGTGACGGTGATCCTCGCCGAAGACAGAGTTACCGACAAGAATCATCTGCCTCGCGGGATCAGAATAGGATGCCTGATCTCCGCCCACCATGAAGTCGAGGCCGAGGATCCGATGGATTTCTTCGGGAGTGTCGGCGACATAGTAGTTCAGGTCGGTGATTGGCTGTACGCCGAACATCGCCGCGACGGAATCCGCGAATCTCACCGCGCTGCTCGCCTTTCCTTCATCGAAGCTATGACCGGGCTGAACGATGTAGGTGATGTGTCCGACCAAGTGTCGTTTCCAGTCGCGAGTCAATCGAGACAAGGCGTTTGCAAATACCCAATGGCCGCTCTCACGAATGGCATAGACACGCGTCAGAGCGATCGGCTTGACGTCCTTCGTTGGCCCGTTCGCGGACGCGAACAATGTTCTTACCACATACTCGTCGGTCGCTCCCGGTTGAGCGAGCTGTATTGATAGCACCGTGGCGGGGAAGCCCTGATACGCGTAGCCCCCCGCTATGTCGTATCGAGACCATCTTCGCTGTTCCGCGACAGACCAATACTTAGTTGGGGACTGACGCTGGGCATCTGAGCGGAGGTAATCACGCCAAGCTCGGTATATCTCAGGCACGGGACCTTGCGTCGTGTAGTCACCCGATCCCGTGAAAGAGGTGTCGACCCCCCAACCAGGAACGACACGAACTGAGTCCTGAGCGCGAGCCACACTCGAAAAAACCACATAAGATGCAAGCGCAAGTCCAACCAACCGCACTTTTAGTGTAGGGCGCATCATCGCTCCAATCCTGAATCGGATCACAAAACCTGGTCTTCGGACCTGCGCGAGGCAAATGAACCGCGTGTGTTAAAGTCCTCCGAGTCGCGCGTCTCAACATCATCACGGCATTCCGCTTTTGAGCGTTTGACCCCGACAACTCAGTGCGCGAAGGTCGAATGCGCTTCAGGAGAAAGGCGCCGAAGTCGCAAGACCTCTTGGTCCTTGCGCGCGTTTCGCTACTGTCCGTTACTGCCTGTTGGGTGTGCAAAAGTCCGGCAATGGGGACCGGCAGGATGGCGGCGGTAGTGGCTCCTGCCCTATGAAAAACCGGCCCCATGCCGGACATCACATTCCTTCTTAACACGCCTGACAAGCGTGAGGTCGGCACTGCTCGCGAAAGGCAGACGTACCGACCCCAAGATCGGTCTGTAGCGATTACCCGTTTCTTTACCCGTTTCTCCCGGCAAAGTACTGCATGAATGTCGGAGAAGTCCGGCACCGACGCCCTGATTCCCCTATGAACTTCGGCAATTTGTCGTAGTGTGATTGATAGTGTTCCTGCTCCGAGAGCAGGAGACTCCAACCTCTCGCTCAACGGGCGGTAGGAGAGCGCTGAGTTTTTCCAGGGCTGGGCGATCGCCGCTTAATCGCGCCACGCCGGTAGCGAAGTTCCAGCTTGTTATCACGAGCGGAACTGCCCGGCGGCCAGTGGCAACGGTTGCGCCAGGGACGATCTGTCCTATGCACTTCCCGCGGTTCTACTGCGCGATCCGGTTGTGAATGAGCGCGAGCGCGCCATCCTGGGCCTCCCGCGCGCACCTCGATCTCCGGAGTCCCCACAACTGCTCCGCGAGGGAAAGAGTCTGCTCGATTGACTGGGCTTGTCCCGCCGCGCTGGCCGAAGAAACCAACAACGTGGCCGAGTCGAGAGCAGCCGCAACCTGCGGGGCCTGCGCGGCGAGGCAACTGCGCGCTGACGCGAGTGTCATCCTCAGAAGATTCTTGCTCCGCCGAACCTGCTCGGGCAGCGAGAGCCCGCTCTGCGTCGGATCCAGCGAGATCACGCTGTCCGTGAGAGCGACTCTGGACTGAAGGCTGCTCGAGTCTTCGGGCATCAGTTTCTGAGCCGCCAGCAGGTCGGTGCGCGCGGTCGCGAAATCCCCAAGCGAGAGCGCGGCTTCCGCCAGCCCAACGAAGGAGTCCGCATCACGCGAGTCGCGACGCAGCAATTCGCGAAAGATCACGACCGCGCGCGCCGGCGATCCAGCCACCACGAACAGATGGGCGATCCTCTTGCGCTGCGCCACATCGTTCGTGGAGTCGTCCTGCATCGGCAACAGTTCCGAGAGAAGTTCCTGCTTCGCGTTCGACCGCGCGAGGAGATCGATCAGCTCGAAGCGCGCGGCGGTGCGGCTTTTGTCGGCGCCAAGCGGCCACCGGCCGTAGATCGCGCGGTGATAGAAGGACTTCGCTTCGTCAAGCCTTCCTTCCTTCGTGAGGACGCGGGCCATCGCGAGATTCGTCGCTCCGTCCGTCTCATTCCGTTCCAGCAGCGGCAACAACATCTGCTCGGCCTCGCTCGGCCGGCCGTCGGCGAGAATCGCCTGCGCAAGCGCAACACTGTGGGCGGAGTTGTCGCCGTCGAGCGTCGAGGCGGTACGGAGATGTTCTATTCCTTCCTCGATCCGTCCGTGCGCGATGAATCGCTCGCCTGTGCCGAACTCCCGGGCCGCGTACGCCTTGCGCTGGGTGACGTCCACCTTGGCCAGAGCTGTGTCGAACAGGAGCAGCCCAACGATAGCGGCCAGGATCACCGCGAATGTCGCGATGAACTCGGACACGGTGGCAGTTGGCGTGGGAGCGGCCGGCTGGACCAGAGGAGTTTTCATAGGTCGGGATGATCCCTGTAGTCGAGCTCGTCGGCGCTCTCGACACCGAACTCCTTCAGAATGTCCGCGAACGTCACGATGCCAAGCATGATGCGCACGTTGGCGCGGCTCACCACGGGAAGAACCTTGTGCCCGTTTTCTCTCATTCGCGCCAGCGCCCGACTGAGTGGCTGATCGTTGTGCACGTGGGGCAAATCCACGCTTTTGTCGGTGTCCGATCTGCGCGCTATCTGCATGAGGCGCTCGATTGTCATCTCCAGCTTGCCCTGGTCCAATGCGTGCGCGATGTGACGGGTGCGCACCATTCCAACGAGACCGAGCTCGTCGGCGACGGGCCACGACTCGAGAGCGCTGTCCTTCACGCGCTCGGCGGCATCGCTGATCGTCATGTCGGGAGTGAGAGATTCCGGCACTTCCCGCGCCGCGCTGCTGACGAGCGGCACCGCCGAGTGAGTGCGGGACGAGCTGCGCGGGAGATGCAGCCCATCC
>JADGQV010000166.1 GCA_017881465.1 Gemmatimonadaceae bacterium | reverse complement strand
CGGGATCCAGACGGCGGTGTGCACGTGAAAGCCCGAGTGCGGCCACGTCAGCAGGCCGGCGGCTTGGTCCTCGTCGAAGAGGTCCAGCCGCACGAACAGTCGGAGCACGGCGCGGCGGAAGGCCTCCGTCAATCGCGCGGTGTCGTGCGCAGGCCACGACACGAACGTCCCATCGGGCCGGAACCCGCCATTCGTGACGAGCAGATGGAGGTGGGGATGCCAGTTGGCACGCGAGCCGTGCGTTTGCAGGCAGGCGACGATGCCGACGGCCAACTCCCCCTCGCCCGTGAGCGTGCGGATCGCGGCGGTGATCGTGCGGGCGGCGCCACGGGCGATCTCGCCGAGCAGGCGTCGGCGATACAGGCAATAGGCGCGGAGCCGCTTCGGGATGGTGAGGACGACCTGGCCGGTGCGGCACGGGTGCGAGGAGCGTCGTGTCCAGCCACTGCGTCCAGATGGCGAGGCGCTTCGCGTGGCAACTCGGGCAGAAGTAGCGGCACTTGCAGGAGAACGCGAGCAGGTACTCGTGGGTACAGTCGTTACAGCGAACGCGCGCGAACCCATACTCGAGGATGCCACACGCTAGGAACTTGTCGGCCACCTGCGCGACGACGGGACGCCACGGGCCGTACTCGCGGGCGAAGCGCTCGTCGTAGACTGTCTGCAGCCGATGCAGGTGATCCGACACCAACCGAAATAGCGGCGACGCCTGGGGGCGCCGGGGCTTGTAGACGCCGAGGGTCGCCGGCGTCGCGTCCGCCACGCACGCTCCTCGACCATGGAGCGCCGAGCATACACGCGACCAGCGCGCGGACCGTTACCGTCGCATCGCACGAGAGGCTATTTTGACGCAGCATCCGTGAGCCGCCGGCCTAACGATGCTTGCTGCTGACGAGGGTTCTTGCACCACTTTTGTAGACACTTCCACCTAACCAGCATGGAGTGTCAACTATGCCACGATCGGGTCCACGCGCGGTAACTGTCCCTGTTTTCGTAGCGCCAAGCTACCTACCGAACGTTGCAGCTGCCAACCACTTTGGATGCGGCTTTGCCGCGATGGTGGTATCGCACGGCCCGCATAACGCCCTCGGGAGTACCCCGCAATCGTGCCCCAGGCCACACGCTACTTGTTGCATCTCGTTGATGTTCAGGCTGCTCTGTTAACGGCCAAAGGTTCCACCTCCCGCATCACCGACCACAGAAATCCAACTGGCTCGCGAGCGAATGACGAGGGGAACCAACACGATTCCCATCAGGCAGGCCTTGACCGTCTCCATTGTGTCCGCCCTCTGGCGACGCATACCCCCTCTCGTCAGGTTATCTCGACAGTCGGTCCATTTCACGAGGATTAAACCGTGCGCGCGTCGCCCCTACGCTCAAGCCTTCTCATCGCTTCCCTCGCGACCTTCGCCTCCACCGTTGACGCACAATCACTCGTCAATCCGACCGCCGAGATGCACTGGCGCCACATCGGACCGTTTCGCGCGGGCCGAGGGCGCGCCGTGGCAGGCGTACCGTCGCAACCGAACATCTTTTACATCTCCTTCGACAATGGCGGAATCTGGCGCTCGACCGACTTCGGCTCCAACTGGTTCCCGCTCTTCGACGACCAGCCCACGGGATCAATCGGTGCCATCGCAGTCGCGCCATCCGACCCGAACATCATCTACGTAGGGAGCGGCGCAGGAATTATTCGTCCCGATCTCGCTACCGGTGACGGTATGTACAAGTCCACCGATGCTGGCAAGACGTGGAGGCACCTCGGGCTCCGCAACAGCCAGATGATCGCGTACATCGACGTCGATCCGAAAAATCCTAACCGCCTTTTCGTCGCGGCACTCGGCCATCCCTACGGGCCAAACGAGGAGCGCGGAATCTTCCGCTCAACCGACGGCGGACAAACGTTCGAGAAGGTCCTCTACAAGGACGAGTACACGAGCGGCAACGACGTGCGCATCGATCCGGCCAATCCGAACATCGTCTACGCGGTGCTCTGGCAGCAGCAGCAGAGCTTCATCGAAGGACAGGCATTCGGTGGTGCGGCCAACGGCGTCTACAAGTCCACCGACGGCGGCACGACGTGGAATCAACTCACTAATGGTCTTCCCGGCGTGATTCAGGCGAACATCGCGATCGCACCGAGCAACTCGAAGGTGATCTATGCGCTCGCATCGACGGCGACACCGACCAACAGCGTTACCGGCGTGGTGAACCTCTACAAGACCACCGACGGCGGCGAGCACTGGGCTCCCGTCATAAGCGACTCGACTCGCGTCATGGATCCGCGCCCACTCGCGCGTATCGGCGGCGGCGACCTTCCGACAGTCACCGTCGATCCGAAAAATGAGAACGCGATCTACAGCGCATCGGTCGTCATGTGGCGCTCCGAGAACGGCGGCGTCACATGGACCGCCGTGCGTGGCTCGCCGGGAGGCGATGACTACCAGCGCGTGTGGGTCAATCCGAACAACACAGACATCATCCTCGCAATCTCCGATCAGGGCGGCGTCATCTCGGCCAATCGGGGCATGTCGTGGAGCAACTGGTACACGCAGCCGACGGCGGCGATGTATCACGTCTCCACGGACAATACTTTCGCATATCGCGTATGCGGCGGACAGCAGGATTCGGGTTCCGCCTGCGTGGACAGTCGCTCACCCGACGGGATGATCACCTTCCACGACTGGCATCCCGTGAACATCCAGGAATACGGAATCGCCGCGCCAGACCCGAAGGATCCGGACCTCGTCTACGGAAGCGCGCGCACTAACGTGTCGCTGTACAATCGCAAGACGTCCCAGACGACACTCGTCGGCCCCGACATGAGCGGCAAAGGCCAAAACGGCGAGAGCTACAACCGCAACGTTCGTACGATGCCGATCAACTGGTCGCCGCTCGATCCGAACACGTTGTACTACGTCTCCAACGCGGTATGGAAGACGACAAATGGCGGCAAGGACTGGACACGCATCAGCCCCGATCTCGCTCGGCAGACTTGGGACGCGCCCGCCAACGCAGGCAAGTACGCGAGCGGGGTCACACCCGCACCGCTCGGAACGATCACGGCGCTCTCGCCCTCGCCGAAGAACATCAACGTCATCTGGGCGGGCACCGACGATGGCAACATCCAGGTAACGACTGACGGCGGCGCGAAGTGGACGAACGTTACGCCGCCGCAGATCAAGCCATGGACGCGCATCTTCAACATTGAAGCGGGGCACTTCGACGTGAACACGGCGTACGCAGCCGCGAATACGATGCGAGTCGACGATATGAATCCCCACTTGTGGCGGACGCACGACGGCGGGCGTACGTGGACGGAAATCAACACTGGTATCGCCCCGGGCGGTGTGACGAACTCAATCCGCGAAGATCCGAGGGTGAAGGGCCTTCTATATGGAAGCACGGACACCCAAGTATGGATCTCCTACGAGGATGGCGACCACTGGCAATCGCTTCGCATCAACATGCCGGCGATCTCCGTGCGCGATCTTCAATTGAAGGACGACTCCGCCTGTCTCTGTTCGGATCTCATCGCCGCGACGCACGGCCGAGGTTTCTGGATTCTCGACAACGTGACGCCGCTGCGGGCGATGGCGACTGCGGGCAACGCGCGGTCCTCATCATATCTCGTAAAGCCTGCAACAGCAGTCCGCGTGCGTTTCGCGGAAAACGATCCAACGCCGTGGCCGCCGGAGGTTCCAGCGGGCGAGAATCCGCTGCCCGGTGCGATCGTCGACTACTACCTTGGCGCGAATGCCGGCACGGTGAACCTCGAGATCGTGGACGCGGGTGGGAAAGTCATTCGCACGTACTCGAGCAGCGATACGATTCCCGGGCCCGATCCGGCACTGAATCCAGAGGCATACAACAAGATCTGTCAGCGGAATCCCAACGCGCCGCACTGTTCGGTTCCGCTCTATTGGGCAGCTCCGAACCTTGTGCTCTCGTCGCGCGCAGGAATGCATCGCTTCAGCTGGGACATGCGCTACGATCCCATCGAGGGCACGAGCCAGTCGGAGGGCGGAGCGGTTCCGCATCGAACGTACCTCGTTACAACTACGCCGTGGGCGCCGCCCGGTTCATACACGGTGCGCCTCGTTGCCGACGGCAAGACCTACACGCAGCCGCTCAAGCTCGTGCTCGACCCTCGTGTGAAAACTCCCGCGTCAGCGATGGCGCAGGTTGCGACCCTTTCGCGTGAGATGTACGACGGAGCTGTCGCGCTGCGCGCGGCGTACGTGGCGGCGCGCACGATGTCCGATCGACTGACGAGTGCCAGCGACGCTGCGTTGAAGTCGCAGATCGACTCAATCGCGCCGGCACCAACGCGGGGCGCGAGGCCGGGGTTCGGGTTCCGCCAGGCGCC
>JADGQV010000018.1 GCA_017881465.1 Gemmatimonadaceae bacterium | reverse complement strand
GGCGGAGCTGGCCAAGGGAGAAATGGGCAAGCTCACTGGCGGGCTCAACCTCCCATTCAAGCTGCCTTTCTAGCGTGGGAGCCATCGACGATCTGGCCGGCGAACTGTCGAAGCTGCCCGGGATCGGGAGGAAGACGGCCCTCCGGCTGACCTATCACCTCCTGAAGCAGACTCCCGAACAGTCCAAGCGCCTCGCCTCGGCGCTGACGACGCTGGCCGAGAAGGTCCGGCCGTGCGCCCAGTGCTTCAATCTGACAGAGGAGGATTTGTGCTCCATCTGCCGTGACGCGCGCAGGGATACGGGAGTCATCTGCGCAGTAGAGGAAGCATCCGATATCGGGGCTATCGAGCGGTCTGGCGAATTCCGGGGTGTCTATCACGTCCTGGGAGGTCGCCTGTCCCCATTGGATGGCATCGGACCCGAAGATCTCACCATACCGCAGCTGGAGACGAGAGTGTCGGCTGGAGTCGTCCGCGAAGTGATAATTGCTACCAACCCGAGCATAGAGGGCGAGACCACCGCGCTGTACGTACAGCGCAAGCTGGCCCGTTTTCCCCTCACGGTCTCCAGGATTGCCCGCGGACTTCCGGTCGGGGGCGATCTCGAATACGCGGATGGCGTGACCATTGCCCAGGCGTTGACCGCCAGGAGGGCAATGTCATGAGCAAACAGCGCGCGAGTTTCGTGGCGGTGGGGTTTCTGGGCGGAGTAGCCGCCGGGAGCCTGGTCTGGAGCCGTCTGCAGCGCCACTACCGGCGCAATCTGTTTTCCCGCCACACGCTCCGGCGCGTCGCTGCGCTCGGCTACCTTCGCGCCCGGCCATCGGTCAACACCGCGCAGCTGCTTCGCGAATACGTCGCCTGGGAGCCGCGTCCTGTTCTCCGCGAGCGCGGAGTCAGGATGCTGAAACGGCTCGAGGCGACGCTGTGACCGGGGGACGATGACCGCCGGCACGGCCAACTGGTCGTTCACTCAGGACGACTTCACCGCGATAACTGAATCCTTGCGACGCTTTCTGAGCGAGACCAAGTCGCTCTGCGCGCTTCTGGTCGACCGCTCCGGACAGCTCGTGACGACCGTCGGAGAGGCGTCCGGGCTGGACACGACCACCTTCGCGACGCTCACGGCCGCCGACTACAGCGCCAACGACGAGCTGGCGAAGCTCGTCGGCGAAAACGACTTCTCCAGCCTCTTTCATCAGGGCGAAAAGGAGTCCATCTACGTCGCGGACATCGCGCGGCGGCTGCTTCTGGTAATAATCTTCGATTCGCGCACAACTGTCGGGCTCGTCCGTCTGAGGATGAAGGACGAGATCGAGGAGTTGACGTTGTTGGTCGATCGTGTATTCTCACGCGGTCGCAATGGCGCCGCGCCTGAGGAGCATCTGCTCCATGGCGCGGATGACGAGATCGACAAACTCTTCAACTGGTGAGGAAGAGCTAGACGTGTCGATGATCAACTACGCTTCGCGCGAGATCAATTGTAAGATCGTTTACTATGGTCCCGGGCTTGGCGGCAAAACCACGAATCTCGAACACGTCTACGGCAAGGTTAAGCCGGAGACGAGAGGAAAGCTCATATCTCTGGCGACCGAGACGGAGCGTACTCTCTTCTTCGATTTCCTCCCCGTCGATCTGGGAACCATCCGCGGCTTCAAGACGCGGTTCCATCTTTATACGGTGCCCGGCCAGGTTTACTACAACGCCAGCCGCAAGCTCATTCTCAAGAACGTGGACGGGATCGTGTTCGTGGGCGACTCCCAGGCCGAGCGCATGGAAGCAAACCTCGAGTCGATGCAGAATCTCTACGACAACATGGCCGAGTACGGATACGATCTGACGCAGATGCCTTTCGTGATCCAGTACAACAAGCGCGATCTGGCCAGTGCCTCTCCGATCGAAGATCTCCAGGCTGCCCTCAATCCGGGATGGGAAGTGGAGGACGCGAGCAAGCATCGCGTCCAGCCGGATCCGTACCACGCGGGGCAGAATCTCGTCGAGCAGCTTCCCGGCGGCGAATGGGTGGAGAGAGCGCCGTATTTCGAGGCGATCGCGGTAAACGGCGATGGTGTGTTCGACACCCTCAAGGCCGTGAGCAAGCTGGTGTTGAAGGCACTCGCCTAGCGGAGGTAGAGGGGCCTCGCGTGAATCTCCCCAACACGATCACGGTCGGCCGTATACTCGCCGCGCCCTTCATCGCAGCACTGCCGTTCATAGCGTCGCCCGGTGCCAGGCTCGTCGCGTTCGTTCTCTACATCGCGGCGGCGGTAACCGACTACTACGACGGAAAGCTGGCGCGCAGGCGGAATCTGATCACGGATCTTGGCCGTCTGCTCGATCCGCTCGCCGACAAGCTGCTGCTCTTCGCGACGCTGGTTCCGATGTTCGTTCTGATGGCGCCGCTCAACGACCCGCTCGTTCCCACGCGCGCGGAGAGCATCGACGCCGCCCGGCTCCAGTTCATCACTCCCTTTGGCCAGGTGGGGCTGCCATGGTGGATAGTCGCGCTCGTGATCGGGCGCGAGATCTTCATGACTGTTTTCCGCCACGGGGCCGCGCGTCGCGGTGTCGTCATCTCGGCGATCGGTCCGGCGAAATGGAAGACCGGATTCCAATCGGTTTGGGTCGGCTCTGCTTACTTCTGGTTCTTTGCGGCGACTCTTGCCAGAGCTGAAGGGTGGGCCAATGCTGCCTGGCGCGCATTTGCCAACTTCAACGGCATTGTCGGCACGGTCACAATGATCGCATCGGTATTCCTCACCGTTTACTCTTTGATTCTCTATCTCCGGCGATACGCCGGCGTGTTCGCCGCTTGAACGCAATGCAGGTCGAGTTGATCACCATCGGTGACGAGCTCCTCCTGGGCTTCACGATAGATACGAACGCCGCGCACATATCGCGCACCCTCGCGGGGGCCGGCGTCGAGATCGTTCGTCGCACCACCGTTGGCGACGAGCCAGGGAAGATTGCGAGCGCGGTACGCGAGGCTCTCGACAGGACCGGTGCCGTGATAACGACCGGTGGACTCGGACCGACGAGCGACGATCTCACCAAGCCGGCGATCGCGAAAATCTTCGGGCGCCGGATGAAGCTGGACGAAGGGATAGCGAGCGCGCTCGAGCAGCGGTGGAGATCTCGATTTCCCAACAGCAATTATCCCGCGACCAACCGCACGCAGGCCGAGATTCCCGAGGGCGCGCGGATTCTCACCAACCGTCACGGCACGGCGCCCGGCATCTGGCTCGAGGATGAAAAAGGCCGGTGGGTCGCGATGATTCCCGGCGTACCGCGGGAGATGCGCGGAATGCTGGCAGAGGAAGTTCTCCCGGCCATCAAGTCGCGCTCAGAAGGTACTGAGAGCGTAGTGCTCTCTGGGACTTTGCGCACGACCGGGATCGCGGAATCGGCGATCGCGGAGCTGCTGGGGCCGAATTTCCTGGGCGAGCCCGGCACCGAGCTGGGATCGCTCCCCCTCGCCTTCCTGCCGGGAGTCGCCGGCGTAGATCTTCGCGTCACGGCGAAAGGGCTGCCGCGCGCCCAGGCGGAAAAACTCATAAAGAAAGCAATTCTGAAACTGCGGAGCAGGGTATCGGCGTACGCCTATGGAGAGGACGACGCGGATCTCGCGGCCGTCGTGCTCGAGAAACTCCGCTCTCTGGGGCTCAAGCTTGCGGTCGCCGAGAGTTGCACCGGCGGAATGTTGGGAGAGCGAATCACGAGCGTTCCGGGATCGAGCGATGTTTTTCTGGGCGGCATCATCGCCTACCACAACGATGTGAAGGTGAAAGCGCTGGGCGTTCGCGCCGAGGACATCGAGCGCTACGGAGCAGTGAGCGAACAGGTGGCGCTGCAGATGGCGTCGGGAGTTCGCGAACGAATGGCTGCCGATGTCGGGGTTTCGGTGACAGGGATTGCCGGTCCCGGTGGTGGCACGCCTGACAAGCCTGTCGGACTGGTCTGGATTAGCGTACATGGGTCCGACGCGAAGGCACGGCGCTTCCAGGTCGGTGGAGATCGCGCAGAGATCAGGCAGCGCGCGGCCCAGGCTGCGCTGGAGATGGTGCGGCGCGCTCTCTCAAACGGTTAACTTAGGCATATGAAACACTCGAGAAAGAAAGGCGAGAACACTCCGCTTCCGGATCAGGGTGCGATGAGTTCGGCCGACGACTATGCGCCTGGAGGATCCGCGAGCCAAGGCGACGGCCAGGGCGGCGATCCACCGTTCAGCGGTTCGTCGGAACCCGCAGCCGACCCCGCAGCCGACACGCGCGCGGCAACGGGCGCGGCGGAAGCCGGCACCGCGGAGACCAGCCAAGGGGAGTCTGATCTAGGGACCGAGCGCGACAGATACCTGAGGCTTGCGGCCGAATACGACAATTATCGAAAGCGCTCCGCGAAAGAGCGCCAGGACGCCGGCGCACGCGCGCAAGCCGATCTCGTTCGACAACTGGTCGAAGCGCTCGATGACGTAGCGCGCTTCGCGCACATCGATCCCGCCACGACCGATGCGGGGACGATCGTGCAGGGCGTCGACATGGTGGAGAAGAAACTGCTCAAGGCGCTGGGCAACGCTGGCCTCGAGGTGATCAATCCCGTCGGCGAGACGTTCGATCCCGCGCTGCACGAAGCGGTTGCAACCGAACCCACGTCAGCGCGAGAAGACGATCACGTCGTATCGCGCGTGTATCAGCCCGGATATGTCTTCAAGTCCCAGCTTCTTCGGCCCGCGCACGTGGTCGTGAAGCAGTGGAACGGCTGACCGCGCTCCCGCGCTGACCGCACATGCCACCGACGAAGGATTTCTACTCCGTACTCGGCGTAGGCTCCAGCGCCTCGCAGGACGAGATCAAGAAGGCGTATCGCAAGCTCGCCAAGAAGTACCATCCCGACGCGAACGCCGGCGACCCGAAGGCAGCCGAGCGCTTCAAGGAGATCTCGGAGGCGAACAACGTCCTTGGCGATGCCAAAAAGCGGAAGCAGTACGATGAGATGCGGCGGCTCGGCGCTTTCGACGGTGGCTTCGGAGGTTTTGGTGGCGGCGGCAGATCCTCGCGCGGCGCTGGTTCGCACGGGGGCGCCGGTGACGGTGCGCAGACCATCAACTTCCAGGACTTCGACATCGGTGGTCTGGGCGGGCTCGGCGATCTCTTCAGCTCGATGTTCGGCGGTGGAGAGACGCGTCAGACCGCGCGTCAACGCGGACCCGAGAAGGGACAAACGGTCGAGGCAACGCTCGACATTCCATTCCGCACCGCCGCACGGGGTGGAAAAGTTCCGATCGAGCTCGAGGTGAGTGAAGAGTGCAGCACCTGTCATGGCACGGGTGCCGCGCGCGGCGCCTCGCTCAAGATCTGTCCCGAATGCAATGGCCGCGGAGTGATCTCGTTCGGGCAGGGTGGATTCGCCGTAAACCGTCCATGTCCAGTGTGCCTCGGCCGCGGACAGATTCCGACGGAGTCGTGCCCGACCTGTCATGGGACGGGAGAGGTGCGCGTCAAGCGGAAGGTGCTGATAAATGTCCCCCCAGGAGTTGACACCGGGTCCAAGATTCGGCTCAAGGGCCAGGGCGGAAAGGGACCTCAGAACGGACCGCCGGGCGATCTCATCATCACATTCAACGTTCTTCCGGACAAGTTCTATCGGCGCGACGGACTCGACGTGATCGCGACGGTGCCCCTCAACATCGCGCAGGCGACGCTGGGAACCAAGATCAGTGTGCGGACGCTCGACGGGAAAAAAGTCGCGATCAAGATTCCGCCGGGAACTCCATCGGGGAAACGGTTCCGCGTGCGGGGTCAGGGAATTCAGAAGGGCGACAAGAAGGGCGATCTGATCGTCGAGGTGGCGATCAAGGTTCCCGAGAAGCTCTCGGAAGATCAGGAACGGATGATGAGGGAATTCGCCGAATCGGGCGGGATGAAGTACTGAGCAGCTGGCATCCTGTTAACCGCCGCCGCTCATGGCGAAATCGTCTTCAACTGCACGTCGGGGGTGGCGTCGCTCGAGGCGCTGAAGGCGGCGGGCGCAAAGAATCTTCAGGGGAAGGTTCTCATCGACGTCGCGAACCCGCTCGATTTCTCGAAGGGGATGCCGCCCACGCTCTCCGTTTGCAACACCGACTCGCTCGGCGAGCAGATTCAGCGCGCGTCGCGTTCTGAGTCGGGACGTTACTGGCGCGGGTCGGACCACGGGCAACTGACTTTGCCTTCACGCCACTGAGTGGCGTCCCGACGTTTGCAGCTGACAGCGCACAACTTTGTCAGCTAACAGCTCACCTCTCGTTCAGTTGCAGTTCTCACAATCTTCGAATCCATATATTTCTGTAGCGCACGGTATTCCCGTGATCCTGCAGGTGCAGCGGCTCTTCGGGTGGGTGTGCGATATATAGTGCCGGGCGATCATGGTACGTGTTGCCGTAGATCTCGACGTTGTTCTGAATCAGAACGCCGTTGTGCAGCACCGTGACGCGCGCGCGGTCGATAACCTTCCCCTGATCGTCGAACCTGGGCGCGTGAAAGACGATGTCGTAGGTCTGCCACTCGCCCGGCTTGCGCGACGCGTTCACGAGTGGTGCGTGCTGCTTGTAAACCGCGCCCGCCTGCCCGTGGAAATACGTCTTATTGTCGTAGGAGTCGAGCACCTGGACTTCGTACCTGTCCATCAGGAAGACGCCGCTGTTGCCGCGCTCCTGTCCCTCTCCTTTGGGCACCGCCGGCGTTGCCCACTCGATGTGAAGCTGGACGTCGCCGAACTTGTCGCTTGTGGTGATGTCACCCGTGCCCGGTGCGACTTCGACATAGCTCTCTCTCATGTTCCACTTGGCCGCACCGGCATCCTTGCCGCGCCAGTGTGAGAGATCTTTTCCATTGAACAGTACGATCGCGTCCGATGGCGGGTCCGCGCTGGTTTTGCCGGGTGTGACGATCGGCGGTTCTGTCTTCGGAGGAGGGAAGGGCCCCGGCCCCGGCTCCTGCGCCATCGCGCTAGCGGCGGTGAAGGCAATGAGCACCAATGCGGTAAGATCGTGGCGCTTTACCATGGCAGTTGTGGCGAGCGGTAGTAGTTGATTCCCAGGTATCGCCACCGCGGCTCGTGCGTTACCAGTCGCACGCGGAAGCTTTCCCAGCTGCGTGCTGTTTGCGGAGTCCATCCCACCTCGGCGATCGCGGGCAGACGCGGCATCGCCAGGTACTCCACCGCGCTGATATTGCGAAGAGTTTCGCTCCACATCGGCGCTTCGACGCCGACGATGTCGCGCTCCGTCACTCCCTTCATGTACGCCGCGGGATCCCAGTCGTAGGAGTCGCGCACTTCGACGTATCCCGCCCAGTGAAGCCCGAGCTCGGTCGAGGCTGTGTACTTCATGTCGAGATAGGCCTTGGGCGCGGGCGAGAGTATCAACTTGGAGCCGTAGGCCAGCGCCGCGGTGGCCGAGTCGCTTTTCCACTGATGCGCCAGCGTCGTCGGGTTGAGGCGCGCCTTGGTGATCTCTTCCCAGCCGATCATCTTCTTCCCGTACTTGTTGACGATAACCTGGACGCGCTCGACGAACCGGACGTATTGCTCGACCGTGAGCGTCTGCACCTCATCGCCGCCCATGTGGAACCATGGGCCGGGAGTCATCGCGCTGATCTCGCGGACCACGTCGTCTACGAACGCGTAGGTCTCTTCCTTGTCGACACAGAGCGTGCTCCACCCGACATCGGTTCCGGAATAGAGCCCCGGTGGCCGCGTGCTGCACGCCAGCTCGGGATAACCAGCCAGCCCGGCGTTGATGTGCCCCGGCATGTCGATCTCCGGCACGATCGTGATGTAGCGCGCCTGTGCGTAACGCACGATATCCTGGTAGTCCTGTTGCGTGTAGAAACCGCCCGGCCCGCCACCGACCTGCGTCAGTGATCCCATTGCAGTCAGCTTCGGACGCGAATTGATCACGATGCGCCATCCCTGATCGTCGGACAGGTGCAGGTGCAGCACGTTCATCTTGTACAACGCGAGGATGTCGATGTACTGCTCGACCTCTCGCACCGTGAAGAAGTGGCGGGCGACGTCGAGCATCGCGCCGCGCCAGGCGAAGCGCGGCTGGTCGACGATCCTGAGTGCGGGGATCGGCCAGTCGACACGGTCAAGACCCATATCCGATTCGATGTCGGCCGGCAGCAGCTGCCTTATGGTCTGAATGCCGCGGAACAGGCCGGCCGGCCGGTTGGCGACGAGGCGGACGGAGTCGCTCGTCACATTGAGCTCGTAACCTTCCTCTCCAAGAGCAGTGCGGTCCGGCGCGAGGCGCAGAATGATTGCGCCAATCGACGGCACTCCGATCGGCGCCACTGCGACCGGGAAGCTGGTGGGGCGGCGAATCAGTGACGCCAGCATCTCGCCGATCGAGCGTACCTCGGCGCTAGTGGTGTCGACGAAGACGCTGGTCGTTCTGAGAATTCTGAAGGGTGCTCCCGCCGCCGTGACGAGCGAGGCGGGGGCGGGGACGAGGCGTGGGCCGATCGCTGCCGGCTGCGGTGCAGTTGTCGGCGCAGGAACTTGACACGCCGCGCCAAGAATTGTCCCGGCAACGGCGAGGGCACATTTCGAATACCGTAACTTCTGTCGTCTCCGCATCATGGCGTCTCCATCGGTTTGTGAGCGTTACACTGCGTTGCCAAATTCCGCAAAATGCCTTGTGAGCGACGTAGCAATCGCGTCGCTATCAGCCGACTCGGGGCAATGAATCGTGACTAGGGAAACCAGCTGTCGAGAGTCGCACAGATTCGAGAACTGATAGTCGAAGAACCGCGAAAGCCTCGTGCGAGAGGACACCCAGAACAAGATTTCCTTCGCGGTAAAAGATCGGGTCCTCGAACCACCCCCGCCCTGCGGGGTCGTATGCGAGAAGTCCACTCGGCAATGCCCGTTGCAATGCTCCTATCGTGACGGGATTAAGTTCCCAGAGTCGGGTGCTCCGCGTCAAGTCATCCGCGGTTCGGCCACTCATGCGCTCACGGGTCTTCTCGCCTCGGGAAAACGGCTGTACGACCTTCTCAAACGGGCGCCGGACTTTCGCTTCTGCGCGAGCATCGGATCCTGCGCAGTCGATCGTGAATTCGTCCGCCCCCATCGCGTGGCACCACTCGACTAGCCGCCAGGTCTCCGCAGCGGAGAAATCGGTCGGAGCCAGATACCGTTTGACTAAGGTCAAATTCTTTGAATTCGGGTTTCTGCGACTTACGCTGCGAGCACCGGTAGATGCGAACGCCGTCGTCTGGCAGCGTCGATGAATCCGCCGCCCAGAACGCGCTCACCATCGTAGAACACCGCCGACTGTCCCGGCGTTATGGCTGACACTGGTTCGTCGAGTGCGAGCTCGATTTCCTCCGCGTCGAGGCGAACGATCTCCGCCTGGGCGAGGGATGCGCGGTGCCGGATGCGAACGCTCACCTGGTCGCCGACATTGGGCGCATCGGTGAGCCAATTCACTTCGCGAGCTACGATCCCGCTGCCGAGCAGCTCATCGCGCGTTCCGATCACGACAGCGCGCTGCTCCGGACGAATCGCGATCACGTACATCGGCGACGCAAAACCACCTGGAACTCCGCGCCGCTGGCCGATCGTGTAGCGAGCAAAACCGTTGTGCTCGCCGACGATCGTTCCACTCGAGTTGACTATCGGACCACGCGAGAGCGCGGGCGCGTCCACCGGCAGCCGCTGCTCCAGAATCCGCGCGTAGTCGCCGTCCGGCACGAAGCAGATCTCCTGGCTCTCCGGCTTTTCGGCGATCACCTCGAGTCCCATCGCGTGCGCGCGTGCGCGCGTCTGCGCCTTGTCGAGGCCGCCGACCGGAAGGATCATGCGCGACAGCACGGCGCGGTCGATTCCCCAGAGGAAATAAGTCTGGTCCTTGTTCTCATCGATTCCCCGATGAAGCTCCGCATGAATCACTCGTGCGTAGTGTCCGGTCGCTATCCATCGGGCGTCGATGGCGTCTGCCTTCTTGAGGAAGTCGCGGAACTTCGTGAAAGTGTTGCAGCGGACGCAGGGAATCGGAGTGCGACCGCGGGCGTACTCCTCGACGAAGTTGTTGACCACGTCATGTCCGAAACGGGTTTCGAGATTGAGCACGTAGTGCGGGATCCCGAGCTGCTCGCAGACTCGCCTCGCATCGTTCACGGAATCGAGGGAGCAGCACGGGCGGTCAGGGACATCCTCACCGTGACAGAACAGCTTCATCGTCGCGCCAACGACGTCGTAGCCCTGCTCGACGAGCAGCGCCGCGGCGACTGATGAATCGACGCCTCCGGACATCGCGACCAGCACCCGCTCGCGCGACATCATTGTTCCGCGACCGCGAGCTGTCTCGCCTTGGCGACGAGCGCGGGGAAGACTTCGATGACGCGATCGATGCAATGATCCGTCGTTAGAACGCCCAGGCTCATACGAATCGCGGCACTCGCGAGGTCCGGACGGACACCGAGCGCCGTCAGGACGTGCGACGGATCGATGCTTCCGCTCTGGCAGGCTGAGCCGCCCGACGCGGCGATGCCACGGAGATCGAGCGCCATGAGGAGCGATTCGCTGTCGGTCCCCGGCACCGAGACATTCAGTATGTGCGGCGCGCGCTCCGCTCCGCGCCCGTGGACGACTGCGTCGGGGATCTTTGCCAGAATTCCCGCCTCGAGCCTGTCACGCAGCTTGCGGATGCGCGCGCAGTGCGCCTCACACTCCGCGAGCGTGAGCTCGGCGGCGCGCGCCAAACCTACGGCCGCGGCAACATTTTCGGTGCCCGGTCTTCTTCCGCGATCCTGCGTTCCGCCGTGCATCAGCGGCTCGATGTGCGTCCCTCGGCGGATGAAGAGCGCGCCAATTCCTTTGGGCGCGCCGAACTTGTGGCCCGAGATGGTGAGAAAGTCGAACTGCTGCGTCTGGGCGTCGATCGTGACCTTCCCGAACGCCTGGACGGCGTCGGTGTGGACCATTACCCCGCGCTCCTTCGCCTTCGCAGAGAGCTCGGGCACCGCCTGAATCGAGCCGATCTCGTTGTTGACCCACATCATCGAGCAGACCGCGACCTGCTCGTCGACCAGCTCATCGAATGACGCGGGATCAATCACACCGTCTGGCGTCATGCCCAGGAAACGCTCCTCTGCCCCCTCGCGCGCCGCCTGATGCACCGCTCCCAGAATCGCCTTGTGCTCTATCGGCGTCGTAACCACAGCGATACGCCCCTTTGCCTTGAGAGCGCGCCACGCGCCCAGAATGGCGAGGTTGTCGGCCTCAGTACCGCCCGACGTGAAGCAGATCTCGTCCGGACGCGCGCCTAGACATCGGCCCACTCGCTCCCGGGCCTCGTCCAATGCCGCGCGCGCTTCGCGCCCCCACCGGTGCGTGCTGGAAGGGTTCCCGAAGCGTGGGCCGTAGAACGGCTTCATCGCCTCGAAGACCTCTTCGCGCACCGGCGTCGTAGCGGCGTGGTCGAGATAAATCGGGTCAATCGGCATGGATGAAATTTAGCTCAACCCTTGAAGAATTTGCTCCTCACTTCCCACAGCTTGGGGAAAAAGCGCTGAGCCTTGGGGGTCAGAATGTCGCGACCTCGAGCGACGCCACGTCCTCCACCCGCATCGTCTCCGTCGTGTAGAACGGCTCGCCGTAGCGGCAACGAATGAGAGACCCGTAGTGCGCGGCGTGGTGGCGAATCAGATCGCGTAGAGGCTCCCCGTTCGGGTAAACCTCTCCCGCCTGAACCGCTTCACCGAACTGCGACTCATAGCAGCCAATGGCCTCGAGCTTCTTCTCGAAAGACTCGCTGATGTCGACGACGAAGGTCGGCTTCTGGTTGTCTTCACGGAATGAGAGAGCGTGAACAACCTTGAGCGGGCGGTGTGGCGCGACTTTGGGCTCGACCTTTTTCAGGCCGGCGATGAAGCACGCGTCGCGCACGAGCTGCGCGACGATCGGGTGGTCCGGATGTCTTCCGTGCAGGGAGTGTGTGATCACGACCTTCGGCTGAAAGCGCCTGATGGCGACCGCCAGCTTCGCTCTCGTCTCGGGTGTGTTCTGGATTCCGCCATCGGGCAACCCAAGGTTTTCGCGCACGGCGACGCCCATCACCTTCGCCGCCTTGGCAGCCTCCTTCGCGCGAAGCTCCGGCGTTCCACGGCTGGCCATCTCTCCGGCGGCGAGATCGAGGATTCCGGTGGACCTGCCGAGCATGTGCGCGCGGATCAGCGTGCCGCCGCAAATGAGCTCGATGTCGTCGGGGTGGGCGGCGATAGCGAGAACGTCGACTCGTTTCATGCGGAGAATCTACTCGTACCGCAAAGCGTCGATCGGATCCAGCTTCGCCGCTCTCTGCGCCGGGAGCATGCCGAACACGATCCCAATCGTCACCGAGACCAGCACCGCGATAACTGTGAGTCCGACCGGAACGCTGGCATCGATGTTCATCGCCAGCGTCGCCAATCGCCCGAACGTCAGCCCGATGAGAATGCCGAGCACGCCGCCGAACCCGGTGAGTGTGGCGGCCTCGACCAGGAACTGAAACAGAATCTCCCGCCTCGTCGCGCCCAGCGCCTTGCGGATGCCGATCTCGCGCGTTCTGCTCGTGACCGACACCATCATGATCGCCATGACTCCGATGCCGCCGACGAGTAGGCCGACGCTCGACAACACGATCATCACCAGGAAAAACACGCCGGTGATCTTGTTGAAGGTGTCCAGAATCTGGTCCTGCGTGATCAGGTCGAAATTGTTCTTGTCCGCGGGGTGCAGCCGACGCATTTCGCGCAGCGCGATCGTCACCGCCTCCTGTGCCTGCGCGGTGGTCACTCCCTTCCTCGGCTTGACCGGAATGTAGAGCGCGTTCGTCTTGTCGATCCTGAACTGGTGGTCTAGCATCGCATACGGCACGATGGCGCCGATGTCCTGTCCGGGGGGCGAGAAAATGTTTCCGGGCTGCGCGTATAGCCCGATCACGCGTGCCGGCCTGCCACTTATGTGAATCAACTTGTCGAGGGCTGATTCACGACCGAACAGTCTCTTCGCGGCGTTCTCGTCGAGCACGACGACGCTCGCTCCCGATGACATCTCAGCTGGGGTGAACCACCGGCCGTCGAGCAGCTCGCCGCCCTGGATTTCCTGGTACCGGTCGTCGGCTCCCGTGACGATGACGTTCTGCGTGCGCTGCGCCTCATAGGAGAGTCGCCCGTTCGACTGCGCCCAGATCGCCGCGTACGACACCTCGGGTAGCTGCCGGATGCGCTCGGCTTCCGCCTCTACCAGATCCGGACGCACTCTGATCCACTTCGGCAGCCGGTCCGGATTCACCGGCGTTTGCGAGAAGACCTTGACCACATAGAACGTGGTCGGGCCGGCGATCTCTATCGTGCGTACAATCTGATCCTGAATCCCCTGGACGATCGCCGCCATCGTCATGACGGTGGAAACTCCAATGACGACGCCCAGAATAGTCAGCGACGACCTGAGCTTGTTCGCGCGCAGGGTATCCAGCGCGATCTGAAAGTTGCTGCGAATGCGCTCGGCAATGATCATTCGGCGCGCAGTGCGTCAATCGGATCGAGCTGGGCAGCGCGCGACGCCGGGTAGACGCCGAACAGCACGCCAACGCCAGCCCCCAGAGAGAGCGCAAGCATCACGGACCAGAGGCTCACCCTCGCGGGCAAAGGCGATGCGAGACTCACCAGACCCGCGAGTCCCCAGCCGGCGGCAACGCCGCAAAGACCGCCAATGCTTGCCAGCACGACCGCCTCCACCAGGAACTGGCGGCGAATGTCGCCCGGCTTCGCCCCGAGCGCCTTTCTGACCCCGATCTCGCGCGTCCGCTCGGTAACGGACATCAGCATGATGTTCATGATGACGATTCCGCCGACGACGACTCCGATCGCGACGATGGCCGGAATGACTGAGAAGAGGATCCGCGTCAGGTTCTTCCAGAATTCCACCAGCGCGTCGGCGGTCTCGACCGAATAGTCCGGCTCGTCCGCCGGGCGCAGGCGGTGCGCGATGCGCATCGCCTCGTCGGCGCGCTGCATCCCGCTCGCGACCAGCAGCGCTGTCGGCATCTTGACCGACACCGTGTTGGTCTTTCGGCGCCCGTAGATCATCTCGAAATTCGGGAGCGGCAGCAGCACGAACCCGTCGAAGGATTGTCCGAGCACGCGACCTTTCTTCGCGATCGTACCAATGACGGTGAATCTCTGGCCGACGATCCGGATGTCCTGCCCGACGGGATCCACGTGCTCGAACAGCTTCTCGGCCACGTCAGCGCCGATGACCGCGACCGATCTGCGATCGTGCACATCGATATCGCTGATGGGGCGTCCGTTGTCGAACACGTAGTCCTGGACGACCTGGTACGGAGCGGTCACGCCGAGTATGGCGACGTCGGCCTGCGTCTTGTCGCGCCACACGATGTCGGCAATCGGGGTCGGCCAGCCAGATTGCATGCTGATCGCCACTGCCTCCGGGACCGCGGCAATCACCGCGTCCGCATCCGACTCGGTAATGCGCGGCCGTTTCTGGAGCTTGCGCCACTCTTCGTCGTCGAAGAGGCCAATGCGGATCGGAGTCCTTCTCACCTGGAAAGTGTTCGCGCCAATGAGCGCGCTGGCGAGATTCTCCTTCACGTACGCGTTCATGCCGGAGATGATCGCGACCACGGCGACAAGGAACGCCACGGACACGATGATGCCGAGCAGCGTGAAAAAGGAGCGCAGCTTGTTGACGCGGATCTGCTCGAGGGCGGTGGTGATTACATCGATGAAGCGCATGGACCTAATTTCGGGAGGTGGCGAAGGGCGCGCTACACCTTTGTTGCCGGCATCGCTCCCGGAGCGCCCTCGTGGTTCGTCAGGATCTGCGTCGCGATCACGATCGCCGCGAGCAGCGGAACCGCGACGAGCAGGCCCAGAACGCCAAAGATGAGTGCCATCAGCGACTGCATGACTATCGTCAGCGCGGGCGGCAGATTCAGGCCTTGTTTCATCAGGATAGGGATGAGCAGGTGGTTCTCGATGAATTGAATCCCCACGTACGCAATCGCGACGGCCAACGCTTTCTGCGGAGAGTCAACGAACCCCATTGCTATGGCCGGGAGGGAGCTGAGGACCGGCCCCAGGTTCGGCACGAACTCGAGGAGTCCGGCGAGAATTCCGAGCGGGACCGCGGCTCGCACTTTGAGCGCCATCAACACTACGGTGGTCACGACGCCAATCACGATCATCGCGATGAGCTGAGTGACCAGCCACTTCCTCAGCGTGACCACGATGGCGCTCAGAATCTCTTCCGTTTGTCCCCGTAGCCGCCGCGGCACGAGGTGGAGGAGCCCGCGACGATATACGGACGGGTCGATCGCGAGGTAGATCGACAGGAATATCACCAGAAGGATTCCCGCCAGCACCGCGAGAGTCGATCCCAGGACGTGCAGGAATTGGCGGCCGGCCCCGCCGATCTGGGCGAGCAGCCGGTCGCGAAGGGTCGTCGGCGCGGGTTTCGTCGGCGCCTGCTTGATCACGGCGCCGCTCGCCGAATCGGGGAGAAAGTCCGCGACGGTGTCCACCCCGGCACGGGCGGCGGAATCCGCACCAGTCCCGGCGCCAGCCGGTGCAGAAGTGGTGTCGTCGGCGAGGCCCGTGATAGTCGCTATTATTCCGCCACCGCGGGATTCCACCCATTGCTCCAGCTTCCCGACAGCCTCGGGCAGCTTGGTGCGGAGCTCCATAGTCTGCTGCCGCACCGTCGGGCCGATCCAGCCGCCGAAGGCAGCGACGAGCCCGACGAACGTGAAGACGATGAGCGGAGCGGCAATTCCGCGGGGGACTCTCCACCGTTCCAGGCGATCGACGCCCGCGCTCACCGCGAGCGCAAAGAGCACTCCCAGAAAAACCGTCAGGACGAGGGTGCGTATCTGCCAGAGCAGCAGCAGCGCTACAAAGAATCCCAAAACCATCGTCGCGATTCGAAACGCGTCGTAACGCTGGCCCGCTCCGGTGCCGTTCATGGCGTGAGTCTAGCGCTGGCGGAGTGATCTCGTAAGCGGGATGCTACTCGTAGCGCAGTGCTTCGACGGGGTCGAGACGCGCCGCGCGAGCGGCGGGTAGGAGGCCGAACAGAATTCCCGTGAACGCGCTCGTCGCGAGCGCCGCAACTACGGCCGAGACGGGCGTCGAGGCTGGAATCGCGGGGAAAGCGGTCTTGATTCCGAGCGCCACAAGAATGCCGAGCACCAGCCCGATCGCGGCGCCGATGCTGGTGAGCGTCGCCGCTTCCACCAGGAACTGCCAGAGGATCGCGCTCTTCGTCGCACCAAGCGCCTTGCGCACTCCGATCTCCCGCGTGCGCTCGGTGACGCTGATCATCATGATCGCGACTACGCCCACGCCGCCAACAAGAAGTCCGACCGACGACAGGGCAATGCCAACGACGAAGAAGGTGCCGAAGAGCTGGTTGTAGATCCCCATCAACCGGTCCTGCGTCACGATCTCGAAGGTGTTCTTGGCGGTCGATCTGAGCCCACGCCGCGCCCGCAACAGCGCCGTCACATCGTCCGTCGCTTCCTCCGTCGTCACACCGGGCTCAGGCTTGACGATGAAATCCACGCCTCGCATCCACGGGCTGAGGCTCCGGCGCGCCGACTCGAACGGCACGATCGCCTTCGCCTGGTCTCCACCGCCGGCCGACGCCGGCGTTCCCATCGGACTCGCCGTATAGTGGTAAACTCCGATCACCTGGAATCCCACGCCATCCACGTTGATCATCTTGTCGAGCGGGTCCGACGTTCCGAACAGCCGCTCGGCCAGCTTCTGGTTGACGATGATCACCCGCGCCGCGGTGGTGTTCTCGGCATAGGTAAAGCTGCGGCCGGGATAAATGTCGCCGCCATCCACATCCACCCAGTTGGGCGTGTAGATCTCCATCCCTGTGCTCACCTGCTTGTCCTTGTAGGTGAACTTGGCGCCGCTGCCCAGATGCGCGGTGACCGCCCTGATGGTGGGCAGCCGCTCGATCGCCGTTGCGTCGTCGATCGTCAGCGCCGGATTGCGGCGCTCGGGGCACGTCTCGTCCGAGCCATCGCACGCCTGGAATCCGCCGATCGGACGTCGATAGATGTAGAACGAAGTCGGTCCGGCCGCCTCCAGGTCCTTGGCGAAGCTCTCGTTGATCCCGCGAACCACCGAGGCCATCGCGACGACGACGAACACGCCAATTGCGACCCCCATGATAGTGAGCGCGGCTCGTACCTTGTTCGAGCGGATCGAGTCGACGGCCATGCCGACGCCTTCGAGCGCGTTGAAAATGCGCTGCCCGATTCGCATGCTATTCCTTCCTCAGAGCTTCGATCGGGTCGAGCGATGCGGCTCTGCGGGCCGGATATACGCCCGAGATGATTCCGACGACGGTTCCGAGAAGCGTCGCCATGACGATGGACCAGGGGGCGATGGCGGCCGGCAGCGGAGTCTTCCACTCCACGATCTTGGCGATGGCGATACCGAGCAGAATCCCGATGACAGCGCCGAGCGTGCTCAGCGTCGCGGCTTCGACCAGGAACTGGCGCATGATGTCGCGACGCCTGGCGCCGAGTGATTTCCTTATTCCGATTTCACGAGTGCGCTCGGCTACAGCCACTAGCATGATGTTCATGATCACGAGCCCGCCGACGATCAATCCGATCGCGGGGAACGCGGTGCCGGCCATGGTCATCACCTTCTTCAGCTTGTCCATGAAGGCCAGCGCGGTCGCCGAGGTTTCCATGAAGAAGTTGTCGGCCTCACTCGGCCGGAGCTTGCGCCGCCCGCGCATTACCTCGCGCACCGCCTCCATGGCGTCGGTCATCATGAGCGACGTCGGAGTCTGGACCATGATTCCATCAACGTCGCCGCGTGGATTCGTGAAGTGGTGAAGAGGTGAGTTGTACGGCGCGATGGCGACGCGGTCGAGTGAAATTCCGAACACGGAGCCCTGCTTCTCGAGCACGCCGATCACGGTATAGGGCATTCCCTTCATGCGGAGCTGACGCCCGAGCGGGTCGAGATCCTTGAAGAAATACTTCGCGACCTCGTCACCTATGACGACGACGGGCGCGCCGAGGGATGACTCCTGCTGAGTGAAGAGTCGCCCGACATGGACATCATACTTCTTGATCGTGAAGTAATCTCCATCGACGGCGTGCGCTTCCACTTGCTTCGGCCGGGCGTACTGCGACTGCGCCTGCAGGTATTCCTGGCTCTCGACCGCGTACCTCGATCCGGGCGGCAGCACGCTAGCGACGAGCGCCAGATCCGAGTGATAGATGCGCGGACGTCGGAGCCAGGTGCGCCACTCTTCTTCGGAGCTGGCGCCGTCGCCGAACCAGGGGAAGCGGCGCAGCGTGAACGTGTTGACGCCCAGCAGCTTCGCCGCGAAGTCGTTCTCCATGTAGCTGCTCATGCCCTGCACGATCGAAATCACTGCGATCAGGAACATGACGCCGATGCAAACGCCGAGGAGCGTGAAGAAGCTTTTCAGCTTCTGCACGCGGATCTGCGCCAGAGCCAGCCAGATTGCCTCGACGAACGGCACGGTCAGTCTTTCCTGTTGAGGTCTGGCGGGGCGATTCCGGCTGCCTTGATGAAGGTCGCGCGCTTCTCGTCGCTGGCGACCGAGCCGTCGCGCAGGACGATCACGCGTCGCGCGTGGGCCGCGATATCGGACTCGTGGGTCACCATGATGACCGTCTGTCCCTGTTCGGCCAGGCCCTCGAAGACGCGCATGATCTCTTCGGATGTGGTCGAGTCGAGGTTTCCCGTCGGCTCGTCGGCAAGAAGAATCGACGGCTGGTTGACCAGTGCCCGCGCGATCGCGACGCGTTGGCGCTGACCGCCCGAGAGCTCGTTCGGCCTGTGCTGGATTCGATCTCCGAGCTGTACGCGCTCGAGTGCTTCAGTGGCTCTCTTTCTCCGCTCGTCCGATCCAATGCCGGCGTAAACCAGCGGCAGCTCGACGTTGTGCAACGCGGTCGCGCGCGGCAACAGGTTGAAGGTCTGGAAGACGAAGCCGATCTCGCGATTTCTGACGCGGGCGAGCTCGTCCTCATCCTTGTCGGACACGAGCTCACCATTCAGCCAGTACTCGCCGCCATTCGGCGTGTCGAGGCAACCGATCAGGTTCATCAGCGTCGACTTTCCCGAGCCCGAGGGGCCCATTATCGCGACGTACTCGTTGCGGCGGATGGCGATGTCGACGCCACGGAGCGCGTGCACGATCTCGCCGCCCATGTCGTAATCACGCTTGAGCCCGCGCGTGACGATGATCCACTCCTTTTCCGGCGCAGCGCCGGCGACTGTCGTAATCGCCTCGCGCTCAGCGGTGGTGCTGAGCGGAATTTCATCAGTTGTTTGCATTAGGTTTTCGCCGGCTCGCCGGCCTTCTTCGGTTGGTCCTTCTGTGCGCGCACCGTTGCGCCGTCCTTGAGCTCGCGGATGGCCTGGTAGGTGCCGCCGACGATGTTCTCGCCTTCCTTGAGGCCAGTGAGAACCTCGAAGTACTTCTCACCCGCGATACCAACCTTTACGGGACGGAAGGTGACTTTGTTGTTCTTTCCAATCACGAACACTCCCTCGACGTCGCGCTTTCCGACTTCTTTCGCCGGCGCCTTCTTCGCGAGTGTAAGCGAAGTGTCGGGCTTGACGCTGTCCTCGCGGACGGTGAGGGCGATGATAGGAATCGCGATGACGTTGTTCCTCGTCGACGTGATGATCTTCGCGGTAGACGAGAAATCGGGCCGCGTGTCAGGCGGAACGTTGAGCAGCTGGATCGTCACTTCGTAGTCGATCGCCTGGTCGGTCGCGCCACCGGTACCGCCGGTGCCCGCACCCTTTACCGAGCTGTTCGAAATCTCGGAAACGCGGCCGATGAACGTTGTGTCGGGGAAAGCATCGAGCTGGACCACCGTCGAGTCGCCGATCTTGATTCGCGAGACATCGGTCTCATCGACCTTGACCTTCGTCTCGAGGACGCTCATGTCGCTGATCGTGAGCATCGTCGCCGCGTCCTTGTTGAACGTTCCCTGGATCGCGGTCTCGCCCTGCTCGACGCTGAGACGCGTCACGCGGCCGCTCATCGGAGCGGAGATGGTCGTCTTGCTGAGGAGCGACTGCGCGTCCCGATACGACGCCGTCGCCTGATCGATGGCGTGGTTCGCCGCCTCCAGCGTTGCCTGATTGACTTCGACCTGCGTTCTCAGCTGCTCGATCTGCTCGTCCGACACGAGAGTCGGGTTGGCTTTCTTGAGCGCCATCAAACGGTCGAAGTTGCGCTGAGCCTGGGCCATAGCCGGCTTCGCCTGCGCCGCCTGTGACCTCGCCGATGCAACGGCCGCGGTCGCTCTCTCGACGCTCGCCCGGTACTGCGACGGGTCGATTTCGAGAAGGAACTGGCCCTGTGTCACCATCTGGCCTTCCTTCACGGCCAGGCGGACGATGCGTCCGCTGATGTCGGCGCTGATGTCTACCTTGGTGTGCGGCTGTACCTGTCCGCTCGCCGTCACCGAGGCAACCAGGTCACGCTTCTGAACCTTCTCCATGCGGACTTCGGTCGCCTTGTTGCGGCCCTTCATCGCGCTGGTGACGCCGATGATCACGACCGCGAGAGTGATCGCGCCGGCGACTGTCCACTTGGTGCGTTTCTTCATATAACTCGATCCGATTAGCGAAGGGGATGGCCAACGGCGCTCTCCAGAGCGGCGAAGGCTTTATGATAGTCATACACGGCGGTGATGCGGTCACTCTCGGAGCGCTCGTAGGTCGCACGCGCCTCGGTCAGGTCGACGAACGTCGTCGCCCCGATTCTGTACCGGTCCTGCACCAGCTTCAGCTCCTGCTTGGCCTTGACGGCGTTCTGCTCCTGTAGAGCGACGGTTTTTTCCGCCGTCACGAGTATCAGATACGCCGCGGTCACGTCTGCCGTGAGCGCCAGCTCCTTTGATCTCACGCTGTAACGCGCGTCGGACCGGCTCGCCATCGCTTCCTGCAACCGCTGCTCACGCGAGAATCCGTCGAACAACGGAAGCGAGAGCGTCGCCGTCAGGGAGCGCGGTGATTTTGTGAAGTTGAAAGGGAACCTCGAGTTGCCATCGCGGATCGCCTGCGCCTGCGCGTCCGTGAATGCCATCGAGTTGCACTCGGCCAGCTGGTTTGAAAGGTTGAGCGCCGCGCGGACTTCCTCGGTCCTGATGCAGCTCGTGCGCGCCGCGTCGAGCTGCGACACCGCCTGCTGCACGGGGAAGTTGGAGCTCGTGTAGCCGAACGTATAGCCGCCGATTCCCGTCGACAGAGACAGGGTTGGCGAGTATTCGCCCTTTTCGCGTTTCACGTTCAGGTCAGAGACGTGCTCCCTCGACCGCAGCGCGAGTACGCCCGGGTTCTGGCGGCGCGCGGACTCGATGAGCTCCTGGAGATTGAGCGCCGTCGGGGTGACCGGGAACTGGCTGACGAGCTTCACATTCGGCGGCTGAGGGGTTCCCATCAACTGGTACAGCCTCAGCTTCTCGATTTCGACCTGACTTCTCGCCTTGAGCGCCTGCACCTGCTGCAGTCCGAGCGCAACCTCGGCGCGCTGGACGTCGAGCTGCGTGCCGGAGCCGACGATCTCTCTGGCCTGCGCGAGAATCAGCTCCTGCTGCGATGCTACTACGAGCGAGTCCTGGAGATCGGCGTTCGCCTCGGCCTGGAGCGACGACAGATACTGCTGACGCACGTTGCTGCGCAGGGTCTCGGTCGCACCGGTGATGTCCGCCTCCACCGCATCGCGATTGGCGCGCTGCAGGCTCGGCGTAATCAATGTTGCGCTGTTGATCCTGTAGTTCACGCCAATCTGATAGCCGGACTGGTTGACGTCGGAGCTGGCGCCGAGACTGGCGCCGCTGAAGATCTGCTGGCCGCCCTGCTGTCGTTGCATGCTGAGCGATGCGTCCGCGCTCGGCAACAGAGCGCCATACGCGCTCCGCACCGCCGCACGGGCGTTGATGCGGTTGTTCTGAATCTGCTGTAGCTCGGGGTTGTTCCGCCGGGCCAGCTCGATCGCCTGATCGATGGTCAGCGTGGCTTGGCCAGTCGAATCGCGCGGAGTAACCTGGGCGGATGCCTGAACGGCGCCTGCCACAAGACTTAAGAAAAGCAGTGATCGTATCATTGTAGGGAAGGTGGGCTTTTCGAACACTTACGGCCAACTATACCACAGAGTTTCAGCCTCGAACACACCGAGTCTCCTTTAAGATTGAATTAGGGCCGGCTTGCTGTAGCGCGGGACCTTACTCAGTCGACGCGGGCGCCAGAAAGATCCGGTCGCTGATCTTGGCGTAGATGCGGTCGTAAATGCGCTTGCCCTTTTCCGCCGACGCGAGAGACGGCCTCCCGATGGACCCCGCGCTTCCGCTCGGAACGGTGAGCCAGCCGCGCCTGTACCGCCTGAGCTGCTCGCGCGACATCATATAGTCCTGTGCCAGATCGAGGCTGACCATCTCCGGCGCCAGAAAGAGCATTATGGATGTATCGACCTCGTCTCCGTGCATGGCCTCCTTCTGGCCTTCGAGCAGGTCGGAGAGATTCACGCCGAACATGTCCACGACTCTGACGCGGGCAGCCGTGGTGATGACCGTTGCAAGCGCTTCCTGATGCGGATCGTGCCCGTGCGCCGTGAGCAGAATGAACTCGCGCACGCCGGTCGCCTCCCACGAATCGAGCAGGTCGTTGAGCATGCGGTGCAGCGTCTTTTTTCTCAGCGAAGCATTGCCGGTGAACCCGCGCTCCGTGTCGACGTTCACTCCGTACTCCACCGTCGGAGCCCGCAACACGCCATATTCCGCAGACAGATCGTCCGCCATATGCTCGACGATTATCGTGTCGCAGCCGAGCGGAAGGTGAGGACCGTGCTGCTCGCACGTCCCGATCGGGATGATGAGCCGCGGATCATTGCCGAGTATCGCACTGATCTGCGCCGGATTGAGCTCCTTGACCCGCAGCGGCCCGGAAACTGGAATGGAGGAGGGAGGAGTCATCGCATCGGCTGGTAGTCTTAATGTAAGAAGCGGTCACCTGCCGCGACGCGCAATCCTTGCGGCTGCCGCGATTCCGCTTTTCCTGATTGCGATGTGGGTCAGAACTCCGGCGCTTCCGCGCACGTCCGGGCCGGTCTCGCCAAACGGAAACGAGCGGGTTGATGCTGCCGAAGGAGCCCTGCGCGCGCTGGAGCAGGCTCTCATTGAGACGCGTGAGCGTCTCGACGAGCGGGCGACCCGGGCTCTCGATGCACCAGCCGATCCCGAAGGGGCCTTTGCGTATCTCTCCAGTAGATCTCCCCAGAGAGATGGAGAATCGGTCGTCCTCTTCGACCACGATCGTCCCTTCGCCTGGTCGGGCGAGATGAGGATTGATCCCGATACGCTTCGCGGCCCTGTCAGCGTGACGTTCAGTCCGTTCTACACCACTCTCAACGTAGTCGAGTCGCGCGGCGACCGGCGTGCTGTCGCCTCGGCGGTGCTGCACGCCGCGCCGCCGGCGAACACGCTCACCGAATCAGTGGACGAGCGCCTGGCCCCCGCTCAGGGCGTTGCTTCCTACGAGTTTTCCCCGCCGGCGAATGCGCGAGGAGGACCAGCTGTGCTGTCCGCCAGTGGCAAGCCGATTCTGCGGGCGCTGCCGCGACTTGCAACGGCGGACGAGGTCAGGTTCCGCCGCGCGTCGATGCTTCGCGCGAGAGGAGCCGTAGCTCTAGTCATTCTCGCTCTCGCGTTTCTCGTCTACGCCTGGCGGGAGAGGCACTCCCTGGCGGAGCGGCTCTTCGCGGTCGCGGTGGGGCTCACGATTACGGCGCTCATTCCCTGGAACTCATTCTCCAATGCGTCGCGCCTTTTTGATCCGGCGTACTACTTCTCGAAGCTCGGAGGACCGCTCACGGCGAACGCCGGCGCGCTTTGCATCAGCGCGGCCCTGATTCTCATGGCGGTGTACGCGGTCATTCGCGCGCACCCCGAGGCCCGCTGGCCGCGCGCGTACGCGGCGCTCGGCGCCCTCGTAACGCTAGGTATCGGAATTCCATTCGCATCGAACATTGTTCGAGGAATCGGGCAGCCGCCGTGGGGCTCTACCCCCGGCCTCTGGCTGTCGTGGGAGATTCCGCTCTTCCTCTTCCTCTTCGCCGTGCTGCTCGCCGCTTACTGGATGCTGCGCATGGCATTCGGGAAGCCGGGGATCGTCACCTTTCGGGCTGCGCTCATCATCGCCTCCGTTTCCGCTATCGTTGCGCTCGGCGGCCTCTGGTCTACGACATCCCGGGAGCGCATGCAGCTCGCCGAACAGGATGTCGCCGCGCTCGGGCACGTGGACGATTACGCGGTCCAGCTCACGCGTCGATTCGTCACCACGCTCTCGCAGTCTCCGCAGCCGCTCAGTCGCGCGGACCTGCTGAAAGCGTACGCTGCCTCCGACCTCGCATCCGCGGAGTATCCGGCGACTCTGGCATCGTGGGATCAGACGGGGAAGCAGATCTCCGAATTTGCGGTCGCGCCCGCGGAGCCCGACTCCGAGGCGGTATCGAACGCGGTCAAGGAGGCGATTGCCACGCAGCAGACGGTGGCGCGAAGCACACTTGGCCCCACCGGCGTTCAGATTCTTGCCGCCGTCGCCCATCCGCCGGGCGGCGCGACATCGGTGCTGGTGCTGCCGCGCACCAGACTTCTCAACACAAATCCTTACGCCGCTCTTCTCGGGATGGCGCCCCCTTCCGGCGGCGATCCTCCCTACGCGGTGGCGCTGACCGATGTCTCGCCCGCGGTCCATGCCGACACGATGCAGCTGCGCTGGCATCGAATGGGGGACGAGCTTCACGGCGACCGGCTGATCTCGACGAGCGCGGGAACGATGCGCGCGCACGTGGAGATCGACCTACGCTCGGTATGGGCGCGGGCCGAGCGCGGAAGCCTCGTGCTGCTGCTCGACCTGCTGCTCGGCGGCATGTTCTGGCTGCTCGGCACGCTGACGGAAAGGGGTTTCGTGCGCTGGCTTCGGGTGCGCGCCGCGAGGTGGATTTACACCTACCATGCGAGGCTCACGCTCGCCCTCTTCGCCTTCTTCGTGATTCCGGCGATCGCATTCGCGGTGTGGTCGTATCAAAGATTGAGAAGTGACGATCTACAGACGCGCGAGGCTCTCGTTCGCGAGACCCTCAACGCGGTAGCCGCGGGCAACGAGTACGAGCAGCTGCCGGGGGCGGCACGGCGCTTTGACACTCCGCTCTTCCTTTACTCCAACGGCCTTCTCGATCGCACGAGCGACAGCCTGCTCGATGTCCTCGCCCCGACCGGGCGGCCGTTGCCGCCACCCGTCGAGCTCAGTCTCGCGAGCGCCGGTGGGGTTTCCGCGGCGTGGGAAGCAAAGCTCGGCTCCGCGAAAATGCTTTTCGGGTACAGCGCCGGGCTCGGCCCGGGGCAGGAACGCTACGTGCTGGCGGCGCCGGCTCGCAGCGACGACATCGTGCTGGACAGGCGGCGCCGGGATCTGGGGATGCTCGTGCTGTTCGCGACGGCCGCCGGCGCGCTGGCGGCGCTATGGCTCAGTGGCATCGCGGCGAAGCGTCTGGCCAGAGACCTCGAGCTCAGCCGGATCGAGGTGGCTCGCGCCGAGCGCGTGCTGGCGTGGGGTGAGATGGCGCGTCAGATCGCCCATGAGATCAAGAATCCGCTCACACCGATTAGACTGGGAGTTCAGCATCTGCGGCGGGCCCGCAGTGATCCGCGCGTCGACTACGACCAGGTGCTCAACGACAACGTGAAACGAATCCTGGCCGAGATTGACAGGCTCGACGAGATCGCGCGCTCGTTCAGTCGCTACGGCAGCGCACCGGCGGATCTGCCGCCCGCGCTCGCCGTCGACGTTGCCGCAGTGGTGAAGGATGTCGTCGCCCTGGAGCAGATGGGCGACCGCAAGGTGAAGTGGCAATTGCGGGGTGCCGACAGGCCGGTGTGGGCGATGGCGCGGCAGGACGAGATGCGGGACGTGCTGCTCAACGTATTCGAGAACGCGCGCCTCGCGCTCGCGCGTCAGGTCGATATCTCACTGCGTGAGGAAGACGGAAGAGTGACGATAGAAACGGTCGACGATGGCTCTGGCATCGCTCCGGCGGTGTTGCCGAGGATCTTCGAGCCGCATTTTTCAACGCGCACAACCGGAAGCGGACTCGGGCTCGCCGTCAGTCGCAGACTGATCGAAGCCTGGGGTGGAGAGATTGCGATCACAAGTGAAGAAGGGAATGGAACGAAAGTGTTGATAGTGCTTGCACGGAGCGAGGCATGAGCGGGATGAATCGGGGAGTAGAGACGCCCCGCGCGACCAAGGTTCTGCCGCCGCACCTCTTCGATTGGCAGCTGCCCCCGGAGTGGTCGTGGGGCCCGGGCGGGATGGTCGGCGACTATCGCCACTACCAGGAAGTGGTCGACGCGCTGGGGCGGTCGCTGTCGCTGGTGACCGCGCCCGATCCGGCTCACACTCCGTGGCTCTTCGAGGAAGCGAGGCACCTGGCTCAGCGCAGTCATCCTTCGATTCCGACGACCTATCATTACTGGACGGCGTATCGTGACGCCCGTCGCGGGCCTGGCTATCTACGCCGGTGGGTGACTGGCGAGACTGTGCGCGCGCGTCTGGCGCGACTCGGGCTCGCGGACATTCCGTACGTCTTTCAGATGCTTCGCGGCGCGTGCTCAACGCTCTCCTACCTCCACGAAACGGGAATCGCGCACGGCGGCCTGAACGGCGATGCGCTGTGGACGACGCCGACGGGGCGTCTGTGGATGCTGGAGTGGCAATGGGCGGTTCCGCGCGAGGCGATCCCGCCGGGCGTCAGACCCGGCAATGGTGCGCTCGAGATACGTTCGCTCGAGGCCTCGCGTCCAATGCGGGAAGAGCTGCTCCCGATGCCGCCCGAGTGGGAATCGAACGAGTGGGTCCCCACGCCCGCGAGCGACCAGTGGCAGCTCGCCGCGATGTGCTTCACCGCTCTCACGGGTGAAGCGCCGCCATCGCGCGGCATACCGCCGATCAAGCTGGTGCGCCCCGAGACACCCGAGTCGATGGCGAGCGCGGTCGACCGCGCGCTGTCGGTGAATCCGGCCGATCGTTTCCCGTCGCTCGCGGTTCTTCTGCGGGCGGTGGATCGCGGCGATCCCGCGCGGACGATGGTGATGGTTCGCGGTGAGCCTGACAGCACGGCACAGGAGTCCGCCGAGGCGCGCGTGCGCTGGGCGGTCGGCGACGACTATGAGATTCTCTCGAAGCTGGGCAGCGGCGCGTTCGGAACTGTGTGGCGCGCGCGCGATCTCTCCCTTGAGCGCGAGGTAGCGCTGAAGGCTCTGCACCCGGCAATCGCGCGGGACGACAAGGCGGTGAGAGCGTTCTGGCGCGAAGCGAAGCTCGCCGCGCAGCTCGCGCATCCGGCGATCGTGCCGATCTACGACTGGGACTCGAGCGGAGACCTTTCCTGGTACACGATGGAGCTGGCCGAAGAAGGAAGCGTGGCGAGTCTCGTGGCGCGATCCGGTCCGCGTCAGGCGGCCGAGATCGCGTCGCAGGTCGAACAGGTTCTGGACGGCCTCAACGTCGCGCACGCGAATGGCATACTGCACCGCGATCTCAAGCCCGAGAACATTCTCATTGATCGTTATCAGCGCTGGCGCATCACGGACTTCGGCATCGCGAACGTCACCGGTGAAGATATGGGTGGTACTACGGGCACGCCCGCATTCGCGGCCCCGGAGCAGCTTCTCGGAGAGCAGCAGGGGCCGGCAGCGGATTATTTCGCGCTGGCCGCGATCGTGTACTTCACGATGACTGGCGAGCCACCGTTCGGCGAAGACGATGCGCGGAGCATACTGGCGCGGCAGTTGGGCGAGCGAGCGGATCTGGTACCTTTTCCGACCGTGCTCGCCAACTGGTTCCGCATCGCATTTGCGGCGAAGCCGGAAGAGCGTTTCGCGGACGGATTGGAGATGAAGAAAGCGTGGGAAAGGGCGACCGAAAAAGTTCTGGCGCGGCAGCGCGGGCCGTGGTGGCGGCGAGTTGTTTCGTAGCAGAGCTTGGCACTCCGCGGTCGATTGGCCAGCGCCATGGCCTGCGCGCACTTACGTATTTGGGCTGCCGCGCTTCACGACCCGCAAAAAGGCCGAATTTCCTGGTCAGAATTCTAGTATTTCGTTCTCTAGTATTTCGTTCTAAAGTCGTGCATATTCCCGCCAAGTCTGTTGACTGGCGTGGCACTTGCAAGCCGATTGTCGATGACGAGAACGGCTTACCGCTGCCGCATATCGGCGGGGCGTGACGAATGTTTGTCGCGTTGTTTTTTTAACGGCGTGCATTACTAGCGCCTCCGAAAAGATTTGCTAGTTTGTCCGGTTGTGAGGGGGTCGGTCTGGAGAGCGCTCGCGCGCTCACTGGGCATGCATCCTGCCTCACAACGCAACGTGCAACCGCGGTAACCGCTGTAAGTATCTCCACCCTTTGAGAGGAATCAATCATGTTGAGAAGAAGTTGGACCGTCTGCGCGATGACGGCCTTACTCCTCGGCGGAACGGCGGCAGCACAGTCGCCCGGTACGTTGCTGGTAGGCGGGTTCGGCACGTGGACGCACTTCGATAGCAAGTGGAACCTGGACTCCGGTTTCGGCAAGTCCTGGGGCTATGGCGGACGAGTTGGCGCTTTCATCGCGCCGAACTGGAACCTCGAGGCTGACGGATCTTACACACCGGCGGCGTCGAAGACGGGCTCGCGATTCCTCGGCTCCTCGAGCAACGCCGTTGGCGGCGATGTGAAGGCGAGCGCGTTCACGGCGCGCCTCGTGTATAGCTTCCCGATCGCGAACCTGCCGTCGATTCACATCGGTGCCGGTGGCGTTCTCGAGAACTTCCGCGGATCGACCGATGCGGGGGCCGGGACTTATCAGTTTGGCGGGAACGGACTGATCGGATTTAACCTCGGCTTCGGCGGCGTATCACTCCGCGTCGACGGACTCGTGAACTATCTGCCTTCCGACGGCGGCAAGTTCGATTTCGGCGCTCAGGCTGGTCTACAGCTTTCGCCGGATATCAACAACCTTCTCGGCGGCGGCGCAACGGGCAACCCGGTGATGTGGGCTCCGTACGCCTGGTGGGACAATCTCGACGCGCCCCTCCCGGGAACCGTCGAACTGGGCGGCTTCGCTCAGTGGACCTGGTTCGATAACAATGCAGGACGGGGACCGACTGGCTCGATGCCGAAGGACGGTCTTGGCTACGGTGGACGCGTTGGCGTGTTCCTCTCCGATCCCCGGTGGGAGCTCGAAGGCGATGGCTACTATTCGCCGCAGGACAACGTCGGCCCGCCTTGCTGCGGGGTTAATCAGGTGACCAAAGTCAACGCGCATGCTTTCGCGACGCGGCTGAACTACAATTTCCCGATCCGACTCCTGGGCCGGCAGAGCCAGTTCATCCTCGGTGCTGGTGGCACTCGCACGAGCTACAAGTTCAAGCGCGACACGGGGGCCGACAGCTACACGTATAATTTCGGCGCCAGCGGCCTCGCTGGTCTACGCCTCGCGGTCGCGAACCGCACGGCGCTTCGTCTCGACGGTGTGATCGACTACATGCCGAATCACA
>JADGQV010000017.1 GCA_017881465.1 Gemmatimonadaceae bacterium | reverse complement strand
GAACCCGAGCGGCGTGGGCGTCGTGATCGAGGCTTATCACCTCTGCATGATGATGCGCGGAGTGCAGAAGCAGAACTCGAAGACGATCACGTCGGCTCTACGAGGCGCGTTCCGCGAAGATCCCAAGACGCGCGACGAGTTCCTGCGTCTGGCGCATTCCTCCAGCGGAACCCTCCAGTTCTGACAGGGGTGACCGCTACGCCTTGCTGATCGCGAACATGTGCGCAACATCTTCTTCGAATTCCCGGATACGCGCTCTTTTCATTTGATCGTTCCAACCGAGGAGTGGCGCGACGATGTCCGCGGAGCGCGGAGCGACGCTCTTTCCATGATCACGCGTCTCGAACGCCAGATGCGTACGGCGGATCAGCAAGTCGCTGAGATCCTGCGCCATCTCCTTCGAAACGCCGTAAACGAGATGCGCCCCCGTATAGGGGAGTCCTTCTACCAGGGGTTTCGAGAGAGCAGGGTCCTCGTGCTGTAGCCGCGCGATTTCCTTCGGGCGATCCGCGCCCGGAAGCTCGACGGAGTCCGTAGGAGCCGCTTTCTTCTCGCGGCCAAGCGCTTCCTGAACGCGATCCACGATCTCGGCCGCCATCGACCGGTAGGTCGTGAGCTTACCACCGGTGACATTGATCACCCCGGAGCTGTCGGTCACGATGCTGTGCTCGCGCGAGACCGCGCTCGGGTTCGCGGCCTGAGTGCTAGCGAGGGGCCGGATCCCCGCCCAGGCGCTCACCACATCATCCGGCGTGAGCTGAGCCCGCGGAAAGTACGCGTTTGCCGAGCGAAGGAGATAATCCACGTCGCTGGCTGAGGCGTGCACGGTTTCCGGAGGCTCGTCGGTCCAGGTATCGGTCGTGCCGATGATCGCCTGCTGCCCGGCGGGAAGGCAGAACATTACGCGACCATCCACGGGGGAGATGAGAGTAAGCGCTTCCCGGTTTCCTACGCGCTCCCGAAGCACTCCAATGTGAACTCCCTTGCTGCCGCGCAGCCGCCGGGCACGTTCGTCGCTGTCAAAGGCGTTCTGCCAGACGCCGGTCGCATTGACGACGACTCGCGCGCGGATTTCCCGGCTTTCGCCAGAGTGCTGCGATCTCGCGAGCGCTCCCGCGGCCTTGCTACCGTCCCGAATTATCTCGGTCACGCGTGTATGACTCATGACGGTCGCGCCGAGCTCTCGAGCGGCCACCGCGTTCGCCACCGTGAGCCGCGCATCATCGGTGCATGCGTCGTAGTAGACGGCGCCGCCAGTCAGCCCTGCGCTCTTGAGACTCGGCTCACGTTCCAGCGTCTCCGCCGCGTTCAGCGTCGAGTGCTTCCGCGATCTCCCCACCGCCATGAGCTGATACACGAGCAGCCCGGCGCTCAGCTTCACCTTTCCGACGCGAGCGCCACGGTAGATCGGCCAGGTAAAGGCCAGCGGCTTCACGAGATGCGGGGCAATTCGAAGCAGCGTCTGCCGCTCACGGATCGACTCGTGAACGAGGTGCAGCTGTCCCTGCTCCAGATACCGGATTCCGCCATGAATCAGCCGTGAGGAGCGGCCCGACGTTCCGCTCGCGAAGTCGTCACGCTCGACCAGCGCGACACTCAGGCCGCGCATCGCGGCGTCGCGCGCGACGCCGCACCCTGTGATTCCGCCCCCGATAACGAGCAGGTCGAATTTTTCTCCGGAGAGTCCAGTCATTCTCTTCTAATGTCGGGAGTGCCGCGGAACTAGCCAAATAATAAGGAATTTGATCGCAAGATTCGGATATCGCGCGTCCTGGCGCACCGGCATCATTCGCCACGAGCAGCGAAACAGAGCGTTCGACCAGTGAGGATACAATGCAGTCCTATCGAGTGGTGGCCGTCGGAGACCGAATCGCAAACGCTGTCCGCAAAACACTGCGGTCGCCAGGTCAGGGTCATCCTGCGCACACCGAAGCGGCCACTGGTTACGGGCCATGCCGCCAATGCCTGAGGACCTTTACCGTCGGCAGTGAACGCGGGATACTGTTTAGCTACGATCCGTTCTACGGCAAGGGAAACCTCCCTCTGCCCGGCCCCGTTTTCATCCACGAGAACGACTGTTATGATTTTCTGATCGAAAAGACGAGCGAAGAAAAAGGCCTCGATGAAAGCAAGGAATCAAACGGAGCAGGCTCCCATGAATGAAGCCGTTGCCTGGGAATCCGTACTCCACAGAGACCCAACCGCCGATGACCGCTTTCTCTACGGGGTCACGACGACAGGGATCTACTGCCGTCCATCGTGTCCTTCCCGGCGGCCGAAGCGCGACAACGTCGCCTTCTTCCCGTCTGCGGATGCCGCGGAGCACGCCGGATTCCGCCCCTGCCAGCGCTGCCGTCCGAATCGCGCGAAGGCGCCACACCGCGCGGTCCAGCTCGCACGCGATTACATCGACAGCCACATAGCCGATCTCGGCGACGAGCGCATCACGCTCGAGGTGCTCGGCGAAGAGTCGGGACTCAGCCCGCATCATCTGCAGCGGAAATTCAAGGAGCTCCTCGGGCTGACGCCAGCCCAATACATCCGCGCGCAGAAGAGCGAACGGCTCAAGGGCGAGCTCAAGCGTGGCGAGACCGTGAGCCGCGCCTCATTCGGCGCGGGCTACGGGTCCAGCAGCAGAGTTTACGGCGACTCCGACAAAAGGCTCGGGATGACACCGGCCACCTACCGTCGTGGCGGCGCGGGGGCCCACATCGACTACGTGATCGCGGAGACATCTCTCGGCACTCTCCTCGTCGCCGCAACCGACCGCGGCGTCTGCGCGGTAACGCTCGGCGATGATGCGAAGAGTCTGGAAGCGGCGCTCGAGAGCGAGTATCCAGCCGCAACCCACACGCGCGTCACTGCGCCGTCGAGCTCGCTCGGCACCTGGGTGGCTGAAATCGCCGACGCTGTGGATGGCGAGCGAGCGCGGCCCAACATTCCGTTCGACATCCAGGCCTCCGCGTTTCAGTGGAAGGTGTGGCGTGCACTGCAGGAGATTCCGTTCGGCGAGACGCGCTCATACGGCGAGATAGCCAGCGCGATCGGAGCTCCGAAAGCGGCGCGGGCCGTGGCAAGCGCGTGCGCGAACAATCGAGCTGCCGTCGTTATCCCCTGTCATCGCGTCCTAAGGCGGAGTGGCGCTCTCGGTGGATACCGATGGGGTCTCGAGCGCAAGCGGCGGCTGCTCTGGAAAGAGCGTGCCACGAGAGAGAAGGGCACGTCCTAGATAGATAAACGGCGCCCGTCTAAGTTCCTTGTATGGCAACATTCGGGAACGGGCGCCGCGTCGCGATAGTTGCGGGAGTGCGGACGCCATTTGCAAGAGCCGGTACCTCCTTCAAGACGATCTCCGCGATCGACCTCGGCAAGCTGTGCGTAGCGGAATTGTTGCAGCGCACGAATCTGGACGGGAAGGAAGTCCAGGCGCTCGTGTTCGGCACGGTGATCCCGTCAGTGCTGGCGCCGAACATTGCGCGTGAGGTTTCACTGCTGCCGCTTTTGCCAAAAAGCGTCCAGGCCTTCAGCGTGAGCAGAGCGTGTGCCTCGGCGAACCAGGCAATCACCGACGCCGCGGACCAGATCGCGCTCGGCCACCTCGATGTAGCGATCGCCGGCGGCTCGGAATCTCTCTCCAATATTCCGATACTCCATTCGCAGGGGTTCGCCGAGACGCTCGTCCTGGCATCGAAGGCGAAGTCGTTGCCGGCGCGGCTCAGAACAATCGCGCGCCTGCGTCCGAAGGATCTCATTCCCGTCACGCCGGCGATTGCCGAACCGTCGACTGGCGAGACGATGGGACAGTCGGGGGAGAAGATGGCCAAGCTGAACGCGATTGCGCGCGAGGAGCAGGACCATTTCGCGCTCCGCTCGCACCGCCTCGCGGCCGCCGGCACCACCGATGGAAGATTGACGGCTGAGATCATGCCGGTGTACGTGCCGCCGAAGTTCGAGAGCGTGCTGACGTCGGACAACGGCATTCGCGAGGACACGAGCTACGAGCAGCTCGCGGCGCTCAGACCGGTGTTCGACAGAAAGTACGGCAGCGTGACGGCCGGCAATTCGTCGCCCCTCACCGATGGCGGCGCCTGCGTTCTGCTCATGAACGAGGAGAAGGCAAAGGCGCTCGGCTATCCTCCCCTCGGCATAATCAGGTCGTACGCGTACGCGGCGCTCGACCCGGGAGAGCAGCTGCTCCAGGCCCCGGTGCTGGCGGCGCCGGTCGCGCTCAAGCGCGCGGGCCTCTCGTTGAAGGACATGGACCTGGTGGAGATGCACGAAGCGTTCGCCGCGCAGGTGTTGTCGAATCTCAAGGGATTCGAGTCGAAAGCGTGGGCCGAGCGCGCGGGGTTCTCGCAGCCGGTGGGTGAGGTGGACAGGGCGAAGCTCAACGTCATGGGCGGCTCAATAGCCATCGGGCATCCATTCGGCGCGACCGGTGCGCGAATCACCACGACGCTTCTGCACGAGCTGCGGCGCCGCGACGGACAGTTCGGACTGATGACCGTATGCGCGGCCGGTGGTATGGGCTTCGCGATGGTGGTAGAGAGAACACGATGAGCTCGACTTCTGAAGTCACGATCGGCGGACTTGTCGGGACGCGCTGGAAACCGGCCCTCTCGGTCGAGGTCACCGACGGCATCGCCATCATCACGTTCGATCTCCCGAACGAGTCGGTCAACAAGCTGAACCGCGCAGTGAAGGACGAGTTCGTCGCGCTGGTGAGCAGACTCGAGCGCGACACGACCGTCAAGGCCGCGGTGTTCATCAGTGGCAAACCCGACGTTTGGATTGCGGGCGCAGATATCGAAGAGTTTCTGCAGCTCAAGACTGCGACGGACGCTGAACGGCTGAGCAGGGATGGTCAGATGCTGCTCGATTCCGTGGAACACCTTCGGGTGCCGATAATCGCGGCGATACATGGCGCATGTCTTGGAGGAGGACTCGAGACTGCGCTCGCCTGCCATTATCGCATTGCGACCGATCATCCAAAAACCACCCTCGGCCTCCCAGAAGTTCAGCTGGGACTGATCCCCGGCGCGGGCGGGACACAGCGGCTGCCGCGGAGAATCGGGCTCACCAATGCGCTGGACTTGATTCTCACCGGCAAGCAAATCCGCGCCAAGAAAGCGCTCGACCTCGGGCTGATCGATGAGCTCGTGCACCCGTCCATACTCCGCAGCGTCGCGATCCAGCGGGCGCGCGAGGTCGCGGAGGGAAGAAGGAAGAGCGAGCAGCGCTCCGGAGGAGTGAAGGGTCTGCTGATGGATGGGAACCCGGCAGGGCGCGCGATCGTGCTGCGGAAGGCGCGCGAGCAGACGCTTGCCAAATCGCGCGGACACTATCCCGCGCTGATCGCGGCCATCGATGTCGTCGCGGCCGGTTACCAGAAGGGCGTCGCACATGGGTATCGCGAGGAGTCCCGCCGCTTTGGGGAGATGGCGATGACCGATGTGTCGCGTCAATTGATCTTCCTCTTCTTCGCGACGAACGAGCTGAGGAAGGATCCTGGCGTCGAGCCGTCACAATATCCGGACCTTCCTGTCTCTGCGTTCGAACCGCTGCCGGTCGACAAGATCGCGATCATCGGCGCAGGATTCATGGGAGCGGGCATCGCATCGATCGCGGTGCAACACGGGAGTTTAGTCCGACTCAAGGACGCGGATCACGCGCGCGTGGCGAAGGGATACGCGGCGGTGCGCGATATTCTCAAGGAGCGGCTCACCAGGAAGCAGATCACGAAAATCCAGTACAGCGACTACATGGCGCTGCTGGGCGGCACCGTCGACTACTCCGGCTTCGGAAACGTCGATCTCGTGATCGAGGCAGTGTTCGAGGATCTCGCGATCAAGCATCAGGTTCTGCGCGAGGCGGAGGCGTCGATCAACCCCGCCGCGATCTTCGCCAGCAATACATCTACGATTCCAATTGGTCAGATCGCCCAGGCATCGAGCCGTCCGGAGCGCGTGCTCGGAATGCATTTCTTCTCTCCCGTGCAAAAGATGCCGCTCCTCGAGGTGATCACGACCGTGGATACATATCCGCAGGTGACCGCGACGGCCGTGGCCTACGGGAAGAAGCTGGGAAAGACCGTCATCGTCGTGAACGACGGGCCGGGATTCTACGCCAACCGGATTCTCGCGCCATACATCAACGAAGCGGCCATTTTGCTGGATCAGGGCGTCGCGGTAGACATAATCGACAAGGCGCTCGTCGATTTCGGATTTCCAGTTGGCCCGATCACGCTCATCGATGAAGTCGGACTCGATGTCGCGACCAAGGCGGGGAAGATCATGGCCGAAGCGTATCCGGACCGGATGCAACCGGCGAAATCGATTCAGGCCGTTGTCGCGGCGGGACGTTATGGGAGAAAGTCGAAGAAGGGCTTTTTCACTTACGATAAGGAAGGGAAAAAGGGCGACGTTGATCCCTCCGTGTACGCTCTGTTCCTCGCGCCGGGAACCATTCCGATTGTGAAATCCATTGCGCCTACTGCCGGGACCGATGCGCCGGCGCGACCGGAGATGCCGGCCGTGCAGATTCAGCAGCGGACGGTTCTGGCGATGCTTAACGAAGCCGCGCGGTGTCTGAGCGACGGGATCCTTCGCTCGTCACGCGATGGCGACGTTGGGGCGGTATTTGGAATCGGGTTCCCTCCATTCCGCGGCGGACCATTCCGCTACATGGATTCACTCGGCATTCAGATCGTGGTGCAGCGGCTCGAAGATCTCAACGCGCGTTTTCCGGGGCGGTTCGAACCCGCGGAGCTGCTGCTCGAGATGGCTCGTCGGAAGCAGGTCTTCTATCCCGACGAGCGCTCGTGAAGAGAGGAGTGCCGGCCGAAGGGCGTTCGTCGTTGCTCGCGGTCGCGGCAGTGCTCGGTCTTGCCGCGTGCGCGCCTACCGTGCGCAAACCATTGAGTCCGGCTGACTATCCCCACACTCGTCCCGAGCAGACACGATATCGCGAGACCTCTCACTACGCCGACGTCAGAAAGTTTCTCGATTCGCTGCGCGCGCTGCGGGCGCCGCTGGTGTTCGGATCGATCGGCAAGACGAATGAAGGGCGTGACATTCCTTACGTTATCGCGTCACGCCCGCTCGTTTCCACGCCATCCGAGGCGAAACGACTGGGCCGGCCGATTGTGTACGTTCAGGGCAACATCCACGCGGGCGAAGTGGAGGGGAAAGACGCGCTGCTGGCGCTGCTTCGCGATCTCACCTTCTCGAGCAAGCCGAACGTTCTCGACTCCATCGTTCTGATCGCCGTTCCCATCTACAACGCCGACGGCAACGAGCGCTTCGCCGCGCAATCGGTGAACCGCACCGAGCAGAATGGGCCCGAGCTGGTGGGCGTCCGATCCAATGCGCAGAACCTCGATCTCAACCGCGACTACGTGAAGGCAGAAGCTCCGGAGACGCGCGCATCGCTGGCGATGTTCAATACCTGGGATCCGGATGTGTTCGTAGATCTTCACACCACCGATGGGAGCTTTCACGGATACGCACTCACCTATTCTCCGTCGCTGAGCCCGGCCGCGGTGTTCGGAGGTGTTTACGCGCGAGACTCGCTGCTTCCGGTTCTGCGCGTGCGAATGCGGACGCGTCACGGCTTCGAGATGTTCGATTATGGCAATTTCATCTCCGACGAGCCTGGCGCCCGGACGGATACGAGCGTGCGCGAAGGCTGGGCGACATACGATGCGCGTCCGCGCTTCGGCACCAACTACTACGGGATTCGCGGCCGCATTGGAATCCTGAGCGAAGCGTACTCGCACGACTCGCTCGCCCGACGGATCGCTTCCACCTACGCCTTTGTCAACGAGACTCTTTCGCTCGTCGCGGAAAAGGGAGCGGCGATCAGATCGCTGACCGCGCGCGCGGACAACCAGCCGCTCGCGTGGGGCCGGTCTCCCGATTCCCTGCAAATCGTAGCCATTCGCTCCGAGCTCATCGCGACGCCGCAAAAGATGGATGTCATCAGGGAAGATCTGGAGAAGACCGGCGATTCCTCTCTGACGCAACCCGGCGTACCGCGTGGCGAGCGACGGACCGGACGGTTCAGAACGATTCGCATGCCCGTCTACGACCGCTTTACATCGACGCTCGACCGGACACCTCCCGCGGCTTATGTCATGGCGCCCGAGGACACCGCGGTCGCTACGCTGCTCCGGCTCCACGGGATTCGCGTCGATCGCTCCGACTCCGCCTGGACCGCGCGCGGGGAAGCCTTCCTTATCGATTCGATCGTCACCGCTCCGCGGACTTTTCAGGGACACCACGAAGTCCGTCTCAAAGGGCGATGGGAGCGGGGATTACAGACGCTTCCATCCAAGTCGTTCATCGTGTCTACGGCGCAGCCGCGCGGCGCGCTCGTCGTCTACCTGCTCGAGCCGGAGAGCGACGACGGTTTCACTACCTGGAATCTGTTCGACGGCGATCTCAAGAAAGGCGGCCAGTTCCCGGTGACGAGAATCTTCGATCTATCTCGGCGCGGCCGCGCCGCCAATCGCCGAACTTCCGCGCCTACCACACAGCCAGTCCAGAACTGATGCTTCGCAGCGCATTTCTCTATCTCGCGGGCCAGCAGCAGATATTCAAATTCGTTCGCAACAACAGGCTCGCGAAGAGCTTTGCCAACCGGTTCGTCGCCGGCGAGACCCTCGACACCGCTCTCGCCGCGGTCGCCAGGCTCAACGCGCGCGGCATCACCGCCTCGCTCGATCTGCTGGGCGAGAGCGTTCACAACGAAGCGGAGGCACGCACCGCGGGCGAAGCATACATCACTATGCTCGACAGCATCCACGGGCAGAAAGCAGACGCCAACGTTTCCGTCAAGCTCACGGCAATGGGACTCGACATCTCCGAGGACCTCTGCGTCGCGATCGTGCACAGGATCCTGCAACGCGCGCGTGACTACGGCTTGTTCGTGCGCATCGACATGGAGTCGAGCGAATACACCCAGCGCACGCTCGATCTGTTCGAGCAGCGGCTCTATCCGGCGTATCCCCAGAACGTGGGGATGGTGCTGCAGAGCTATCTGTTCCGCACATTCGCCGACGTCGAACGCGCCATTCTGCTCAAGGCGCGCGTCCGCCTCTGCAAGGGAGCGTACAAGGAGCCGGAGACAGTCGCCTATCCTGACAAGAAGGATGTCGATGCGAACTACATTCGCGGCATGCACGAGCTGATGCTGAAAGGGAATTATCCCGGTATCGCCACGCACGACGAGGCGATCATCAACGAGGCGAAGCGGTTCGCCAAGGCCAACGACATCGCGTTCGCGCGCTACGAGTTCCAGATGCTCTACGGAGTGCGCCGCGATCTCCAGGATCAGTTGGTCCGCGAAGGCCACCGCATGCGGGTGTACGTTCCATTTGGAACGCAATGGTATCCGTATCTCATGCGGCGTCTCGCCGAACGGCCCGCCAACGTCGCATTCCTCACCGGAAGCGTGTTCAAGGAGATGGTCGGCAAACGCCGCCGCTGACGATGGGCAGATTCCTTCCCCCCGACCCATCGAAAGGCGATCCGAATACGATCGGCGGATACATGGCGGTACACGACCGCCCGGCTGCATTCGAGGGAAGCGACGGTGCTTCGTACAGCGTGGAGATCGTGACTGACACGAGTGGAGAAAATGAACGGCCTTTCGCCGCCTATCTTCTGTTCGTGCGCTGGGGCCGGGGCGATCCGGTCGCGAGCGGACATCTGGAGACGGAATTCCTCGCCTTCGCGACAACCGAGGACGACGCCCGCAGAATGGTGGGCGCAATGTTGCTCAATGAAGTGAAGATGACACTCGATACGCTCATCAAGTCGAGACGCGCCGAGCTGCTGCCCTGGTGGGATTCGATGCGCCAGGAGGGTAGCAGTTGACGCGCAAGGAAGGCGTCGTGCTCAAGGGGACGGGCGGAGTATGGCACGTCCGCGCCGACTCGGGGGAGACGCACGAGGCATCGCTCCGAGGCAGGCTCAAGCAGGAGCGTAAAGAAGACAGGAAGCTGGCGGTCGGGGACCGAGTCGTCCTGGAGATAGATGAGCGGGGCGCCCACTGGGCGATCGCCGAGATTCTGCCGCGCCATTCAAAGCTCGCTCGGCGCGAACCCGGGGAGGGGCAGGGCGAGCGCATTGTTGCCGCCAATGTCGATCAGGTCGTAGTCGTCTTCTCGGCGGCGAAGCCTGAGCCGCACCGCAGGATGCTCGACCGGTTTCTGGTGATCGCGGAAGGAAATTCACTTCAGTCGCGGATCGTCATCAACAAGATCGAGCTGGTCGACAAGGAAGAGACCGAGCGCGCGTTCTCTGACTACGTAGCGGCCGGCTATCCCGTGCACCTTACCAGCGTCAAGCAGCGCATTGGGCTGGACGAGCTTCACGACGAGCTCGCGGGCAAGACCTCGGTGCTCACCGGGCCTTCGGGCGTGGGCAAATCCTCACTGATGAACGCCATGTACCCGGGACTGGATCTCCGCGTCGGCGAGATCAGCGAATCGGTCGGCAAGGGCCGGCATACGACTGTCGGTGCGCTGCTGCATCCGTTGCCAGACGCGGGCTATGTGGTGGATACTGCGGGCCTGCGCGAGGTCGGAATGTGGGGTCTCGCGTCCAAGCACCTCGACGAATGCTTCCGCGAATTTCGTCCGCACATTGCGGAGTGCAAGTTCGGAGACTGCACGCACCGGGTCGAGCCCGGATGCGGAGTGAGGCGCGCGGTGGCCGCGGGCTCGATCAGTGCCGAGCGCTACGACAGCTACCTTCGGCTGCGCGAGGAAATAGAGGACACAGAGAAAAAGTGGGCGCCGTACTCCGCTGCATCCAAGGCGCAAAAGCGCCGTTCCTAAGTTCAGGTCTTACTCCGCTCGAATATCCACCGTCCAGTCGATAATGATATCGCTCCGGAGCGAGTCACGTACGGAACAGTACTTCGTCGCCGACAGCTCGATCGCGCGCAGCGCCTGATCCTTCTCGATTCCCTTTCCGGCGATGTGGAAGTTCAGCGTGATGTGCTTGTATCGGCGCGGAGTTGTATCGATGCGCTCTCCGACGACGTCGATCTCGAGCGACTCCACTGGAGTGCGTCGCTTCGCCAGAATTGCGACAACGTCCACTGACACGCACGACGCGAGCGCGCTGAGCAGAGCCTCCGGCGGACTCTGCCCTGTCTTTCCATTACCATCGATGACCGCCGTCGGCGCATTCGCACGTCCTGTTTCGAAGCGCTGCTCGCCTGCCCACCGGACGTGAACGCGTGACGGGGGTTTCGTAGCCTGCGGCGCGACCGGAGCCGTCACTTCTCGGGCCCCTTCTCGATTGGAGCGCGAACCGCATTGCCCCACTCCGTCCAGCTGCCATCGTAGTTTCTCACACGTTCGTAGCCGAGGAGGTAGGTGAGCACGAACCAGGTATGGGAAGATCTCTCGCCGATGCGGCAGTACGCCACAATGTCGTCGCCCTTCCTGAGGCCTTTTTCCTGCTCGTAGATGGCGCGCAGAGAAGTCGCATCCTTGAAGGTTCCATCCGGATTCGCGGCGCGCGCCCACGGCACGCTGCGCGCTCCCTTGATGTGGCCGCCGCGCAGGGTTCCTTCCTGCGGGTAGTCGGGCATGTGCGTGCGCTGCCCCGTGTATTCCTCGGGCGAGCGCACGTCTATCAGGGGCTTGCCACTGGCCGAATGCTCGCGCACCTGCTGGAAGAAGGCGCGAATTCTTTCATCGGAGCGTTTCGGCGCCTTGTAGCTGGTTTTTTGAAGGCGCGGAACTTCGGTGTCGAAGGGACGGCCTTCCTCCTCCCACTTGATGCGTCCGCCGTCCAGCAGCTTCGCGTTGGTGAACCCAAATAGCTGGAACACCCAGAAGGCATACGCTGCCCACCAGTTGTTCTTGTCGCCGTAAAACACGACCGTAGTGTTCTCGTCGATCCCCTTTTCGCGGAGAAGCTTCTCGAATTGCTCCGATGAGACGTAGTCGCGAAGCACCGTGTCATTGAGATCCTGATGCCAGTCCACCTTCTGCGCGCCCGGAATGTGTCCGGTGTCGTAGAGCAGAACGTCTTCGTCGCTTTCGATGATTCTGACGCTCGGGTCGTCGAGGTGCTCGGCGAGCCAGTTCGTGCTCACGAGAACTTCAGGGTGTACGTAACCCTTGCCGGCGATGCCGGGATCAACGGCGGATGCATTGCTTGTGATTGTCGCCCCCATGGTCCGCTCCTGAAAAAAGGAGCTCTTCAAGCATAATCAGGTGGAATCCACGGCGGTGCAAGTATGGGCGCGCGTAAGCATGTGTATCTTTGCTGAATGGGTGACAGGAAACAGGCGGAAATGGAGCCGTACTCGCATCACGTGCTCGTGTGCACGGGCGATTTCTGCTCGCCCAACCGCCGCGGACGCCAGCTCTACTCCATGCTGGCCGAGCTGCTCCAGCGCGAGGATCTGCTCTTTGGCCCGGAGCGCGCAAAGCGCGGTGAGACGCCGTGCCTTGGCGTATGCAGCAACGGACCGATCGTCGTCGTATATCCGAAGGGCATTTGGTACTCCGAGGTCACCCCCGCGCTGCTGGAGCGAATCGTCGTCGAGCACCTCAAGCACGGAAAACCTGTTGATGAGGCGGTCTTTCACCGGCTCTAGCTCCTGCCTTAACTTTCACCGCATCCAGAACCAGTCGCAATGACGCCACCATCGCCCTTCAATCCACGCAGACTCGCGCTCGGGGCTGCGAAAAAACTGATTTTCGAGAACGAAGATCCGGAGACGGCGCTCGAGCGCATCGCCCGTTTCACGTCGATCGACAATCGCGCCTTGAGCCCGGAGAGCAAGTCAATGTCACGCACGCGCACCACGATTCTGACCAATCTGGACGAGATGTACCGCGAAGCATTCGAGCGCGCGAAAGCCTCGGGCGATCAGACCCAGATGGCGACGCTTGACTTCGCGTACCGCAGGGAACAGCTCTACTTCGAAATCCTACTCGACGTTCGCGACGCGCTCGAGCGTCGCTAGGTTGCGCGTCCATTCCGCCCGGACATCCGGGCTGTGAATAGTCTCTGGGGCTGGGTCGGATTCAACGTTGTCATCCTCGCGATTCTCGCGCTCGACCTGGGCGTACTCCATCGCAGATCGGAGAAGGTCTCTCTCAAGGAAGCCGCGATTTGGAGTGGGGTCTGGGTCGCGCTCTCCCTTTGCTTCGCGTTTGCCATCTATCGCGCCATGGGGCCGGAGTCTGGACTCGAGTTCCTGACCGGATACCTCATCGAGTACGCGCTCTCCGTAGACAACATCTTCGTGTTCGTGCTGATCTTCTCCTACTTCAGCGTTCCGGAGAAGTACCAGCACCGCGTGTTGTTCTGGGGAATCATCGGCGCTCTGGTCCTGCGCGGCGCGATGATCGTCGCCGGATCGGCGCTGGTCACGCGATTCGCGTGGACACTCTATATCTTCGGCGCGTTTCTGCTATTCACTGGGCTCAGAATGGCGCTTCAGAAGGACGGTGCGGCGTACAACCCGGAACGCGACCCGGTTCTCCGCCTGGCGCGCAAGGTGGTTCCGGTCACGCCGGACTACAGGGGCGACAAGTTCTTCGTGCAGGAGCCCGATGCCAGGGGCAGGAAGAGATATTTCGCGACCCCGCTTTTCATCGTGCTCCTCATCGTCGACACGACGGACATCATCTTCGCCACGGACTCGATCCCCGCCATCTTCGCCGTCACGCGCGATCCCTTCATCGTCTACACCTCGAACATCTGCGCGGTGCTGGGCTTGAGGGCGCTCTATTTCCTCCTCGCGGGCGTGGTGGACAAGTTCGTGTACCTTAAGCTCGGACTATCGATCGTTCTCGTTTTCATCGGGGCGAAGATGCTCCTCGAGGCCTTCATCCATATTCCGATCGTTGCGGCACTTGGGGTGGTCGGCCTGGTCCTCGGGACGAGCATCCTGGCTTCGATGAAATGGCCGCGCACAGGGCACTAAACGGCCTCTCCGGGTTACGCTTAGTGAGAACCGAACGTCTTTTTTCGTACCCGCCCTCCGTCTCACACACAAAATCGGGAATTTCAGCATGAGATTCGCTTTGCGCTTCCTGAGCGTCGCATTCGTGCTCGCTCCGCTGTCTCACATCAATGCCCAGACCGCTCCCGCTCCCGTCGCTGTCCCTGCCCTAGCCGCCGCTCCCACCGCCGCGAAGAATCTGGCGATGGAGTTTCGCACTATGGTGACAACTGAGGGGATGCCCGACACTGGAATCATTCAGGGCCACGCCGTCGGATCGGCCGACAAGCTGCGCATGGACCTGACGATGAAGGGACCGGGCGCGCAGGTCAGTCCGCTCGGCGGGTCCGGCGGTGAGGTCAGCATGATCCTTTCCGACAGCGGAAAGACCGTCACGTACCTCGATTCCAGGGCCAGCCACTACCTTCGCGTTCGCCCCGCCGACATGCTCGCGCAGGCGCAACGGTCAGGTGTGAAGATGGGCTTCTCTGGAACGGAGGCGAAGGTCGATAACCTCGGCGCGGGTCCAACGATACTCGGCCACCCGACCTCCCACTATCGCATTGGCACCGGCATGACGATGACCATCAACGCGATGGGTCAGGAGCAGGTCGTGAAGATCTCAAGCACGTCCGATTACTATTTCGCCAACGACATCAAGGGTGTGGTCAATCCCTTCGCCAGCCTGAGCGGCGGCGACATGGCTGCCATGTTCGGAAGCTCCAGCAAGGAGTTCGCGGACAAGATGAAGGCGATGCAGGAAAAGCTTCCGAAGGGTACTCCGCTCCGCGCTTCCAGCACGTCGACGATGATCGCGCAGGGCCAGACCCGAACCACTAATACACAGGCCGAAGTCACGTCCGTTCAATGGGTGGATGCGAATCCCAAGCTGTTCGAGATTCCTTCCACCTATACAGCGGTGACGCTTCCCGGCATGGCCGGAGCTCAGGGTGGCGCTCAGGGTGGCGCAATTCCGCCGAGGTAGATGGCACCGTATCAAATGAAAAGGCGGGCTCACAACGAGCCCGCCTTTTTTTAATTGCATACCCCGGCCGCTCAGAACTTCATGATCTCTTCGTAGGCCTGCTTGAAGTCATCCACCTGTGGAAGGATCGCATCCTCGAGGCTCGGGGCGTATCCGACGAAGGTGTCCGCTGACGCGACGCGCTTCACCGGCGCGTCCAGCCACGCGAAGCACTCGTCCGCGATCGCCGCCGAGATCTCGGCGCCGAAACCCCACGAGAGAGCGTCCTCGTAGGCGACGATCACGCGCGAATTTTTCCTCACCGATTCAAACACGGTTTCCCTGTCCCATGGGCTCAGCGTGCGGAGATCGATCACCTCGACCGAGATTCCAGTGTCGGCAACCGCATTCGCCGCTGTGATGGCGCGCCGAACCGTCGCGCCGTACGTGACGACGGTGACATCGGTTCCCTCGCGCACTACCTTCGCTTTTCCGAAAGGAATCATGAAGTTGGGCCCGGGATACGCCGACTTGTTGTACGTCTGACGATAGAGATGTTTGTGCTCGAGGAAGAGCACCGGATCATCGCACCTGATCGCCGTGCGCAGGAGTCCGTTGGCGTCGAGCGCCGTCGCCGGACAGACGACGCGCAGTCCCGGACACTGCGTGAAGATCGAAGCACCCGTCTGCGAGTGATAGACCGCGCCGCGGATGTATCCCCCATACGTCGTTCTCACGACGACTGGAGCGGAGAAGTTGTTGTTCGACCGCCAACGCATCGTCGCCAGCTCGTTCCGAATCTGCATGTAAGCGGGCCAGATGTAATCGAAGAACTGAATCTCCACTACGGGCTTGAACCCGCGCAGGGCAAGCCCGATAGCTCGGCCGACAATGTTCGCTTCCGCCAGTGGGGAGTTGTAAACGCGCGCGCCGCCGAATTCCTTCTGGAGTCCCCACGTAACCTTGAACACTCCGCCCTTGCCTTTGACCTTGCCCAGATGTTCCTCGCGTGAGACATCGGCGACGTCCTGGCCGAAGACGAGAATCTTCTTGTCGCGCCGCATCTCGTCCTTCATGCAGGCGTTGAGCAGATCGACCATCGTCGTCGGGTCACCCGAGAATTGGGGATCATCCTCGGTGTCGAACTGCTCACTGGTGGGATCAACGTCGGGCGAGTAGACGCCGAAGTAGACCGTCTCCGGGCCCGGCTGCGGCTTAGGAAGAGCGTCGTCGGTCGCCGCGAGAACGATCGTATCTACCTCTTCCTGTATTTGCTTGATCTCGCTTTCAGTTACGTGCCCTTCGCTGATGAGCCACTTCGGGAATTGTGTCACCGGATCGCGCGCGGCATCCGCGTCGCGCTCGGCGGGCGGGCGGTACATCTTCTCGTCATCCGACAATGAATGGGAGTACGGACGGATGACGCGCGCGTGCACGAGCGCGGGACCCTTTCGCTCCCTGGCGTAATCGACGGCGCGTTGCATGGTGTCGTAGCTGGCGAGCAGATCGCACCCGTCCACTTCTTCGATGAAGAAGTCCGGAAACGAGCGAACAAGCCTGGAGATGCTGCCGCCGGTTGTGTTCACTTCGACCGGAACCGAGATGGCGTAACCGTTGTCCTCTACCAGATAGACGACGGGCAGCTTGAGGTTCGACGCGGTGTTCAGGGACTCCCAGAACTCGCCTTCACTCGTCGTGCCCTCGCCGGTGGTGACCAGGACGACCTCGTCTTTCTGGAATCCCTCCGAGATGTTTAGCAGCTTCGCGCGGAGCGAGGCCTCCGCGGAGCCAACGCCCTGGAGGAATTGCGTGCCGGTCGGTGAGGAAACCGACACGATGTTGTGCGCCTTGTGTCCCCAGTGGCTCGGCATCTGGCGTCCGCCCGAGGCCGGATCAACCGCTGCCCCCACAGCCTCATACAGCATTTCGGCCGGCGTGACGCCGAGCTCGAGGCAGAGAGCGCGATCGCGATAGTACAGGTAGAACCAATCGTAAGCCGGCTTGAGAACCATTCCGGCCGCGGTGAGAATGGCTTCGTGACCCGCCCCAGAGATCTGGAAGAAGATCTTGTTCTGCCCCTTGAGCTGGACTTCCTTGTCGTCCAACCGACGCGACAGCAGCATGTTGCGATAGGCTGCAACGAGCTGTTCAGGCGAGAGACGGGCGCTTGGTGACGCTGTGGATTTACGATCGGGGATGGTTCTGGTGGCCATGTTTCTCCGGCGGGCGGGGTCGAGCTGTCCCCCAAAAAATAGCAGGTAACGCGCCGCAGCGGCTATCGGTTTGACCCTTTGCGGCTGGCCGGCTTTCTGCCTATCGTCAATGTCCCGGCAACCAGGAGGCACGGGTGGTGACCAGAGGTTTTCGCCTTTTCGCGGTGGTCATGGTTCTGGCCGCTTGCGCGCAGCAGACTGCCGGCGCTCCGTCCGGGCCCGATGGAGACAAGATCGTGCTCACCGGCGACCAGAAAGCCGACTGGGCGCAGATAGTCGCGCTCGAGAATGAAGCGAAGGCGCTCGTCCAAACCGACGGATGCTCGTCAGCCTGGGACTGCCGCACGGCTCCTGTCGGCTCGAGAGCATGTGGAGGGCCCCGCTACTATCTGGTCTATTGCTCCCGCACGACCGATTCCACCGCGCTGTTCCGGAAGCTCGACGCGGTTGCCGCCGCCGAGCGTGAATTCAACTCGAGATATCAGATCGTGTCGACCTGTGAATTCAGACTGCCGCCGAAAGTCGCTTTGAGCGGATCGTCCTGCCAAGCGCACTAGCGATCAGTAGTCCACGGGCCTGAGGTAGGATTCTCCGATTCCCGTGGGGCTTAGGAGCGCCACAGTCGGAAGCTTTCGCTTCCAGTGCGTTCCGGCCAGGCGCTTCCGAACGAGCTCGACCATGTCCGGATCGAAACCGCGTGCCACCAGCGATGAGGGACTGTATCCGCTCACCAGCCAGTTCAGAATCTTGTCCGCCTTGGCGTAGCTGATTCCAAAATCACCTTCGTCGGTCTGGCCAGCGATCAGGTCAGCGGACGCGGGCTTGCTCACGATCACCTCGGGAACGCCGAGGAATTTCGCGAGCTCCCACACCTGTGTCTTGAAGAGATCGCCGAGCGGATTGATCGGCGGCGAATCATCGGCGTGCCAGGTGAAGTAGCCGAGCAGTCTCTCCGTCTTGTTACCGGTACCGACCGGCAGCGCGCGATACTTCGCCGACTGGTCGAACAGTACGATCATCCGCTCCCGCGCCATCACGTTTCCTCGGCGCGCCGGGTCGGCATCCGGCTCGCTCGCGAGATAGCCGTCCACGGCCGGCGAGATGTCGATTGTGCGCGACTGGATGCCGAGCTCATCGATCACGAGCTGCGCGTGGGCGAGCGAATCGGGATTGGAGCTGCGATACGGCATGCGGACGGCCACTACGTTCTCTTTTCCAAGAGCTTGGGTGGACAGATAGGCTGTCACCGCCGAATCGACGCCGCCCGAGAGGCCGACCACTGCTTTCTCGAATTCGCGGCGCTCGAATTCCTCTCGCAGAAATGAGACGAGCCAGCCGGCGGTGAGCTCCGGATCGATCTCGAGTGGCGGCGGTCCCGAGCGAGATTCGGGTGCGCGCATCACGGCAATCGGCTCGCTGCCATTGCGACTCGCGTCGGCGGTGCCAGCTCTCCGCTTCGAGCTCTTTGCTGGCCGCGCAGTCGTCGCGGGGCGCTCGGCGCCCGCGCTTCGGTTCGCCGGAGTGAGCGGTCCGCTGCCTGTCGGCTCGTCGTCGTAGCTCAACACCAACCGCTCACCCGCCTGAATTCGATCGACCGTGCGCATGAGATGCGGCATCATCGTCTGCAGATCGGTGAGGAGCGGCGCGTCGGACCGGGCGCGCGTCAGATCCTGCGGATCGAGCGAGATCGTCATGATAGTCTCGTCCCATAGGGGGGCACGCGCGCGCACATCTCCGTGCGGTCCGCAGATTATTGATCCGCCGGCGAACGTCTTTCCGCCCTCGGTGCCGACGAGATTCACCAGCGCCACGAACACACCGTGTTCTTCGGCGATGTCACGCGCGAGTCGCTCCCACCGTTTCAGGTTGGCTGGAACGGGGCCTTCATCCTCGCGCGGCCACACTCCACGAGCCGGCGACGCGGCGACGACGAAAACCATCGTGGCACCATCCAGGGCGGCGACGGTCCCGGTGATGCTGTGCCAGGCGTCTTCGCAGATCAGCATGGCCGCCCGGCCCCACTCCGTATCGAACGCCCTGACCTCGAATCCGCGATCGACGAACCTTTCCTCGTCGAACAGGCCATACGTCGGCAGGAACAGCTTGCGGTGGACGTGCCGGATCACCGGCTGGTCGCCTCCCAGCGTCACATAGAGCGCGCTATTATAGAAGGCGTTGTTCCACACCTCGTAGAACCCAATGCACACATCAAGCGTCCGCGGTGTAGTAACTGCGGAGGCGTACTGCGCCTGAAGGTCCCGGGCGAAAGCGCCGGCCGTCATGGCGACGTCGCGTACGCCCCCTTCGACGAAATATCCCGTGAGGGCGGTCTCCGCGAAGACGGCGACATCGGGACGCGGGTCGAGCGAGTCGATTTGCGAAAAAATGCCAGCCAGACGGGCGAGATTGGCGGCATAGTCGCCTTTGCGCGGCTTGAACTGAACTACGACGAGATGAATAGATCGATCCATCCTTCTGAAGTTGCCATAGCGCGGAGGTACAATCAACCGCTCCGCGCTCTCGTTCTGGCTGCGCTTTTGTTTACACCCGCGCTGGTGGACGCGCAGCAGCCCGGGACCAGCGACACAGAGCCCTGGACGATCGTCCAGATGCCCCAGGCATCGCTGGTCTTGGCCCGGGATGGGTCGCTCATCGGCGAGATCGGCAAGGAGATCCGCACCAACGTGTCGATCAAAGCGCTGCCGAAATATCTGCCGCAGGCGTTCGTTGCCGTGGAGGATCACCGCTTCTACCAGCACGACGGTGTCGATGTCGTCGGCATCGCGGGCGCACTCAAGGACAACATCTTCGGAGAGCGCCGCGGAGCAAGCACCATCACGCAGCAGCTCGTGGGCAACATGCATCCCACGCTCATCGACCGCACCGACATGAGCCTCGGCCGAAAGCTCAAGGAGCAGTCGGCCGCGCGCGAGATGGAGAAGCACTACACCAAGGATCAGATACTCGAAGCGTACCTGAACCAGATTGGATTCGGACACGGGTGGTACGGAGTCGAGAGCGCGGCGCGCCACTATTTCGGCAAAAGCGCGTCGAAGCTCTCGCTGGCGGAGGCAGCCTCGCTGGCGGCGATGCCCAAGGGGCCGGCGCTCTACGATCCGCTCAAGTATCCCGATCGCGTGCGGCAGCGCCGCAACATTGTGCTGTCGCTGATGAATGATCAGGGCTACATCACGTCCGCTCAGGCGACAGCGGCGAAGGCGGCGCCGCTCGTGACCTTCCCGAATGCCGGGTATTCCGCGTACTCGCCCTGGTTCGTCGATGTCGTTCGCGTCCAGGCGACGCGCGCGGGCATTCCGGTCACTCAAGGCGGTTATCGAATTTACACGAGCCTCGATCCCGTTCTTCAGAACGCGGCAACGAGCGCGTTGGCGGAGGAGACCGCGGCGCTCGAGTCACGGCCCGACTACGCGCATCCGAAATACGCTCCAGGCTCGACGCCGGGATCGAAGTCGGGCCGCACGACCAGTTATCTCCAGGGGATGGTGGTGGCGCTCGATCCGACATCCGGGGATGTTCGCGCGCTGGTCGGCGGACGCGATTACAACGACTCGCAGTTCGATCGCGCGGTCGATGGAATGAGGCAGCCCGGGTCGTCGTTCAAGCCAATCGTGTACGCGTTGGCCATAGCCGACAGCATCACGCCTAACACGATCTTCCAGGACACGGCGCTCGCGATCAACCTTCCGAACGGCACCGTTTACAGCCCCGAGAATTCCGATGGCCAGTACCTGGGGCCCCTCACTCTTCGCGAAGCGTTCGCCAAATCGCGCAACGTCGTCTCCGTGCAGCTCGGGCAGAAGCTGGGGATGGACTCGATCGCGAATCTCGCGCACCGGATGGGGCTGAGCTCGAAGATCGCTCCGTATCCGTCGAGCGCGATCGGCGCCTCGGTGGTGCAGCCGCTTGATCTCGTGGCGACCTACACCACTTTCGCGAACCTCGGAACGCCGGTAGAGCCCCGCTTCATCTACCGCGTCGAAGATAGGAACCGGAAGATCGTGCTGAGCCGCGAGGTGAAGGCGCTCGCTCCCGCGCTCGATCCCCGCGTGACGTACGTCGTGCGCGACATGATGCGTGACGTCGTCGAGCGCGGCACTGCGTCGAGCATTCGACGCTATCTGCCGCCTTCGATTCCGGTCGCTGGAAAAACCGGAACGACCAACGACAACTCCGATGTGTGGTTCATCGGCCTCACGCCCGATCTCGTGGCCGGAGTCTGGCTCGGCTTCGACAAGCCGACGTCGATCGCGCCTGGCGCTGCCGGTGGATCGCTCGCCGCTCCGGTGTGGGGCAAGATGGTCGCTCGCTACTACGCCGCCAAGCCGGAGATTCTCACGTCCCGTGCCGCCGAGCAGTGGATTCCACCACTCGGCGTGATCTTTGGCGATGTGGATCGCGCGACGGGTGAGCTCGCGACGGATCAGACGCCTCCGGAGCGCCGTTACACCGAGTACTTCGTCGAAGGAACGGAACCGGCGCCCCTGAGGGCGGATCCCTGGAAGTTGTTTGGGTGGGGGCCAATCATTTTTTAACTCCCCCTCCCACTGAGAGAATTCGTTGCGCCCGGAGTGGCCCTCCGGTGGGAACTAGGTCACGGATGAAGTTCGTCATACGACAGATTGAATCGGGGGAAGTGGAACCCGCGACGGGTGGCGGATTCAGATTCCCAACATTATGTTCGCGGCCGACCCTTGAGTTCTCTCTTCTTGCCTTGCCGATGCCTCAGCCAGTCGTGAATGAGCCTTCCGCCAAAGCGCACGGCGAAGAATCGAATCTGGTCGTCCGGATCCGCAGAGGCGACGAGGCGGCCTTCGAGTCGCTCTATCTCGCGCATCACGACGAGCTGTGGCGGTTCGCATATACTTACGTCCGCTCGCGCGAAGTGGCAGAAGAGCTGGTCCAGGAAGTGTTTCTTGCCGTGTGGGGAACCCGCGCGACGTGGGAGGTCAGCACGCGCGTAAGGGCGTGGCTCTACGCGTCTGTTCGCAATCTCGCGCTCAACCACCTCAGACACGAGCGAGTCATCGCGCGAACAATTGGGGTGCCCGGTGATGCGGGTTTTGGCGCTCGCGAGCGAGCCTCCGGATGGGCCCAGATCGAGAAGATGACAATGGGCGCGCCGCCGATGGATCAGCAGCTGGCGCTGGAAGCCGAAGAGCTCGACGCGGCGATTGTCCAGGCCATTGCCGAGCTTCCCGAACGAAGGCGTATCGCCATGACGCTTCGCTGGAGGCACGATATGTCCTCGCTCGAGATCGCCCGTGTGCTCCGCACCACTCCGGAATCCGTCCGGACTCTGCTGGTGCGCGCTCGCGCCGACCTCACCGCCCTGCTCGAGCGCGCCCGACACTAGCCTGGTTTGTTAGCGGACGTGTAACGCCGCGCGTGTTCGCGGTATGTACAGGCATGGAACATCGGCGAAGTCGGAGTTTGTCAGGCCGCAATAATGGCTGATCGGATGCCCGGCGACGCCATCGATGCCGAGCTGCTCGATCGCTATCTGGCGCACGAGTGCTCCGAAGCGGAGGGCGCCATCGTGCGACGCCATCTCATGGCGCGTCCCGACCTCGCCACGGCGCTAGCCTCGTTTCTGTCGGATCTCGAAGGAGAGCGGTCGCGTTCCGTACCTCCGGACCCCGGGGAATCCTGGCTGCGGCTGCGAGACCGTCTGCACGAGACCGACGATGATTACCTTCCCGGACCGGGCGCCACCTCGGGAGTCCGTCGCGTCACGGGAACGGATCCCCGTCATCTCTTCACGCTCCTTCCGTCGCGGCGCAGTGGCCCACGCTGGCGGCGAATCATGTACACGACTCTGGCCGCGGGCCTCGTGGTCGCCGCCGTGTTTCGTGTATCGCATCGCGACGCAGCGCCAGCGCCGCCGCCGCCGGAGACCTTCGCCACCGCCAACCGGGAGCGCGCCGAGCTCCGGCTCTCCGATGGAACACGCATTCGTCTCGCACCAGCGAGTCATATACGTGTCGCTGCCGACTACGGCGAAAAGGAACGCTCCGTGTACCTCGAAGGTCAGGGATACTTCGAGGTGAAGCACGACGAGAGCCGCCCGTTCATCGTTTACGCGGGGACGGCGATTGCGCGCGACGTTGGGACCGACTTTGCAGTGCGGAGCTATGCTGAGGATCGGGCCGTGCAGGTAGTGGTTCGCACGGGAGCGGTTGCCATGACCGGCGTCGGCCGCCTCGGTGCGGGCGATGTCGGTCGCCTCGGAATCGACGGCACCTCGAGCCTCACGCACGGCGTCGCCGTCGACGCACTTCTCGCGTGGCTCGATGGCCGCCTCGTGTTCCACGACGCGCCACTCGCCACCGTGATCGCCGAGCTGCGGCGCTGGCACGACGCCGACGTGCAGCTCGCCGATCCAAGACTCGGTACGCTCCCGTTCACGGGAGTACTGACCGACGTCTCGTTTCGCTCGTCGGTCGATCTCGTCGCGGCCACGCTCGGTCTTCGAGTGCGGCGCGCCGGCGAGCGCGTCACGCTGGAGAGGATCGGCGGCCTGACGCCATCCTCGCATTCACCCGCCGCGGCCCGCCGCGCGCGATAACACCAATGCCCCTAACCACGTTGCGTCATGATCATCGCGATCAATCGCCACAGCATTCGGGAGGAAGCTACATGCAGTCTCTAATTCGTACGACCATCGCACGGTCGCTCATGGCGATCACCCTGCTCACCGTGAGCTCCATCGCGGTAGCCCAGCAGCCGTTCGTCACGCGGCAAACCACCTACATCGTTCGTTTCGCCTCGGCCATCGACGAGAGCGACGCACCTGTCCTGTTGCGCCAAGCGATCACTCTGCGGCTTCGCGACGTGACCCTCGAGCACGCGCTCCAGCAGATCGCGTCTCGCGCCGGAGCGCCGCTCTCGTACAGCAGGGCAGTGGTGCCTCTTGACCGCGTCGTCTCAATCGACGTGCGCAACGGCAGCGTCCTGAGCGCCTTTTATGAATTGCTCGCGGACGTCAACGTCGAGTTGTGGGTCTCGACCGACGGACACATGGCGCTCGTTCCTGCGACGTCGGTGGCGGTCCCTGCCGACGTCAGTGGCAACATCACCGGCCGCGTCACCATAGCCGGTACCACTGAGCCGGTGAACGACGCGACGGTCTCGGTGGGCGGCACGCACCTCCGCGCCTCGACTGGCTCCGATGGCACCTATTCGATCACCGGCGTGCCGGAGGGTCCGCATACAGTCTACGTCCAGCGCATTGGGTTTTCACGCGACAGCGCCGCAGTTGTGGTGGCGACCAGCCAGACGGTGACTGCTAACTTCTCGCTTCGTGTGCTGGCGGTCAGTCTTAGCGAAGTGGTCACCATCGGCTATGGGACACAGCGCCGTCGCGATCTCACCGGTGCTGTTGGGTCAGTAACTTCGGATCAGATTCAAAGCATACCGGTGGCGTCCGTGGAGCAGGCACTGCAAGGGAGAGTGGCCGGCGTTCAGGTGACCACCGGCAGCGGCCAACCCGGTTCGAGCGCGGCCGTAAGAATTCGCGGCGGCAACTCCATCGCGGCAGGCAACGATCCGCTGTACGTCATCGATGGGGTTCCTATCGCAGCCAGTGCCGACGGCACGAACACCTTTACGCTCGAGACTCAGGGTGTGAGCGGTATGAATCCCCTCGCCGCGCTCAATCCATCCGACATCGAATCAATCGACATACTGAAGGATGCATCGGCGACGGCGATCTACGGTGCACGCGCGTCGAACGGCGTCATCCTGATTACCACCAAGCGTGGGCGCTCGGGAGAGAACACAGTCACGCTCAATGCCTACCATGGCATGCAGGCAGTGCGGCATCGGCTCTCGCTTCTCAATGCGCAGCAGTTCGCCGATTATGCCAACGCCGCCCGCGTGAACGGCGGTCAGCCTCCGCTATATACGGCGGCAGAGATCGCCGCGCTTCCTAACACCGACTGGCAAGACGCAATCTTCCGCTCTGCTCCGCTCACCAACGTCGAGGCGTCGTTCTCAGGCGGTGACAACGACACGCACTACTATGTCTCCGGGAACCTGCTCCGGCAGGACGGTGTCATTCTGAACACCAATCTCGATCGCGGCTCCGTGCGGCTCAACCTCGATCAGGACATCAGCAGCCGGTTCCGAGTCGGTAATCGCTTCACCTTGAGTCGCTCACAATCGAACCTGATGCCGAATGGTGGCGGTGGCCAGGAGGTTTCGTCCGTCCTGCTCAACGCATTGACCGCTCCGCCAACGCTCGGCGTGCTCGGGTCCGGCAGCGAGTTCTTCATCGGGGTGAACCCTGCTACCGGTCGAATCTTCTCGAATCCTGTCGGGGCTGCCACGCTGATCACCAATCAGGAGCAACAAAACCGCTTCGTCGGCAATGTCTTTGGCGAGTATGACCTGCTTCCCCAATTGACATTCCGATCATCATTCGGAGCCGACTACCTATCCTCGATGCAGGACTTCTATTCTCCATCGACGACCTACCCAGGCGTGACCACCGGCGGCTATGGAAGTCGCGGCTCGCTTGCGGTGACCACATGGCTCAGTGAGAACACGCTGCATTTCAGGCCGGGACAGATCGGCCTGCTGCACGCAGTGGATCTGCTCGGCGGCGTCACCCTCCAGCGCACCAACTCCGATAACGTGTCGGGCGCGGGGCAGAACTTCGTCACCGACGCGCTCGCGCAGAACGGACTCAACACCGCTGGAACATTCATCGGGGTCTGGACGGGAGCGCCACATTCATCGCTCGCCTCCTACTTCGCCCGCGCGAACTGGAACCTCGTCGACCGGTTCCTCTTCACCGTCACCGAACGCGTCGATGGGTCCTCAAAATTCGGCTCCGGTAACCAGTACGGTTACTTCCCGTCGGCTGCAATCGCCTGGCGCTTGTCGGACGAGTCGTTTGTGAGGCGACTTGGATTGTTCGACGATCTAAAGCTGCGCGCGAGTATTGGAAAAACCGGAAACCAGGACATCGGTAACTACCGGGCGCTCGCGACGCTGGGCAGCTCCACTTACCTGTTCAACGGCGTCAAGGTCGTAGGCTACAGCCCGAGCACACTGGCCAATCCCAATCTCAAATGGGAGAGCACCAGTCAGGGCAACATCGGACTCGACGTCTCCCTGCTGCGAAGCCGACTGCTGCTCACCGGCGATGTCTACAATAAGACAACCCGGGATCTTCTCCTCGAGGTCGCCGTCCCCGCCAACCTCGGCTACAGCTCACAGCTTCAGAACATCGGCAGCGTCCGCAATCGCGGCGTCGAGCTTTCTCTCAACACCGTGAACACCACTGGGGCGCTCGGGTGGACCTCCGGGTTCAACATCGCCTGGAACCGCAACAGGGTGCTCAACATCGGGGCAGACTCGCAGATCGTGGGGCCAGTCGGCGTCGGCGCGGGAGCCAATCAGAACCCCACCATTCTCAAGGTGGGACAGCCGATCAACTCGTTTTACGGTTACGTCTACAGCGGCATGTCGAACGGGCAGCCGACGTACGCGGATCTCAACGGCGACGGTGTGATCTCGACCGCGGACCAGCAAATCATCGGCAGCGCGGAGCCCAGATACACGGGTGGCTTCACCAACGATTTGACATTCGGGAACTTCGGCCTCTCGGTCTTCATCCAGTTCTCGCAGGGAAACAAGATCTACAACATCACGCGAGCACTGCTCACCAATGATGCCGGGAACAACAATCAGCTCACCGATGTGCTACCAGCACAAAGCGCAGGGGCCAACGGCATACCAGTCCCGAAAATCGGCAACACTTACGACACACGACCATCTACGCTCTTCGTCGAGGATGGATCGTACATTCGCGGCAAGAGCATCCGCTTCGGGTACCGCCTGCCATCATCGCTGCTCCAATCGACGCGGGGCGGCCATCTTCAGAAGGCCGAGATCTATCTGAGCGCGCAGAACTTCTTCACCAAAACGAAGTACACCGGGTATGATCCGGAGGTGAGTGAGTATGCCACCAGCGTCCTCGCTCAGGGCATCGATTTCGGCACGTATCCCCAGACACGACAGTTCATCTTCGGCTTTACTACCGCCTTCTAGCGCGAGGGAGTCACGCGAATCCTATGCATACCAATAATCTTCTCAAAGCATTGCGCCGGAAGACCGCGATTCTAAGCTGTCTCACCGCGCTGTCGGTCGCGGGCTGCGATCAATTCCTCCAGCCCAAGCCCACCGATGTACTCGCACCCGAGAACTTCTACCGGTCGGCCGCCGACGCGGTCTCGGCTGTCAACTCGGTATACTCGCAGTCACAGTGGGTGTACTTCTGGATCTGGTACGAGTCCGACGTTGCCTCGGACGACATTTTCGCCACGCCGAACTACGGGGCGGACGGACACCAGCTCGCATCCTATACCTTCGATCCGACGCTCTGGTCGATCAACGACCTGTGGACCAACGCCTACATCACGATCAACAAGGCGAACATCGTCCTCGACCGGGTACCACCGATTGTAATGGACGTTACCGAGCGCAACCGTGTGCTCGGCGAGGCGCATTACCTGCGCGCGCTGATGTACTTCCAGCTTGTCCGAATGTTCGGCGACGTTCCGCTGATGGAGCACGAGGCGAAGTCGGTGGCTGATGCCAAGATCACGCGAACCCCCGCCGCTCAGGTATATGCGCTGATCGTGAGCGATCTACAGACGGCGATGAACGATCTTCCGCCGTCTTACTCCGGAGCGGACCTCGGACGCGCCACTTCCGGCGCCGCGACTTCGCTGCTCGCCAAGGTCTATCTCAACCAGAAGGACTACAACAACGCGGCTAAGTACGCGGGACAGGTGATGTCGTCCGGGCAGTACTCACTCAACGCGCGCTGGCTCGACAATTTCAAAATCTCGGACGAGTTCGTGAATCCGGAGAGCATCTTCGAGATCAACTACGGCGCGCCGGAGCAGACCCCCGGCGTCGTAGGCAGTGTTCAGACGCTGTTCAGTCTTCCTTCCGGATTCCCGGGTGGGGATGCGTACGGCCTGATCCAGGTGAATCCGGACCTGATAGCGCTTTATTCCGCGAACGATCAGCGTGGGTATGGCGCCACCTACATGACGTCCCCCTATGTAACCGCGCTGGGTGACACCGTGACGTGGGGAGTGCCGAACGGTGCGGCATTCCACAAGTGGCTTGACGAAACGAACAGCAAGGACATGACCGCCCGCTCCTGGCAGCAAATGCCGAACAACTGGATCATCCAGCGGTATGCGGACGTCGTGCTGATGTACGCCGAGGCGGTGAACTCGGGTGGCACCGCGACCAACGGGTCGGCGGAGGCGGCGCTGAACCAGGTTCGTGCGCGCGCAGGTATTCAGCCGGTCGCCGGCCTTGGCTCGGCCGCGCTGACGGATTCCATTCGCGTAGAGCGCCGGCGTGAGTTCGCGTTCGAAGGCCAGCGTTGGTTCGACTTGTCGCGCTGGGGCATTCTCGATGCCACAGTCAAGGCGAAGACCCTGCAAATGCAGGCACTCTTCCCTGGCGAGACACCGGTTCATGGTGCTCCCAGTAACCTCTTTCCCATTCCAGACGGGCAGATCAACAGCAACTCTCTCTTGACGCAGAACCCCGGCTGGTGACGCTGCAAACGCTGATCTGTGGTCGTCGAGCGCGGCTTGTCCGCGGCGTCGTCTTTGCGGGATTCCTGGCAGGGTGCGGACACAACACGGCGGTCGACCCCGGAGGTGACGGAACGCCTTCGGGTCCCGCGGCGGAGGTATGGCTCACCACCGCGGACCAGACGCACTTGCTCTCCCAGCAGCCCGACGTCCTCATCCGCTCCGGTGCCGACGCATCAGCAGTCGTCATCGATGTAGATGAGGGAACGAGCTATCAGGAGATGGTCGGTTTCGGCGCTGCGATGACCGATGCGTCGGCGTACCTGATCCAGCACAAGCTCGGCGCCCAGCACGATGCGATTCTTCACGAGCTGTTCGGCCGCAATCCCGGCATCGGATTGAGCTTCGTGCGCGTCCCCATGGGTGCGTCGGACTTCTCCACGCACGACTACAGCTACGACGACATGCCGGCGGGCCAGACCGATTCCACGCTTGCACACTTCTCCATCGATGAAGATCGCGCCGATAAGCTTCCCGCGCTCAAGGCGGCGCTGGCGATCAACCCGCAGCTCAAGCTGGTTGCATCACCTTGGAGTCCGCCGGGCTGGATGAAGACAACGGGAAGCCTCGTTCAGGGCACCCTGCGTCCCGAGTTCTACGATTCCTTTGCACAGTACTTTAGCAAGTTCGTCGAAGGGTACACGGCGGAAGGGGTACCGATCTTCGCCGTGACGATGCAGAACGAGCCCGCGTACGAGCCCGCGGATTACCCAGGGATGCGGCTCGATCCGCCGGTTCGGGCCGAGGTGATTGGCAAACACGTCGGGCCGATCTTCGAGAAGAACGGCGTTCAGGCATTGATCCTCGACTGGGATCACAACTGGGATCTCCCGAGCTCCCCGCTCGCTGTGCTCGCCGACAGCGCCGCGCGAAAATATGTGAGTGGCGTTGCCTGGCACTGCTATGCCGGCAGCGTGGGCGTGCAGGA
>JADGQV010000165.1 GCA_017881465.1 Gemmatimonadaceae bacterium | reverse complement strand
GAAGAAGAGCTGGTACAGGCCGTTGCCGATCACGCCGAGAAAAAGGAGCCGAAGCACATCGTGGCGCGAAAGCGCGAAGCCGCCGCGGGCGAAGGCGAACGCCACGAGAAATGCCGCCGCCGTTCCGACGCGAAGTCCGGTAAAGGCCACCGGGTTGAAGATGTGGGTCGCGTACTTCACGACGACGAAATTGACTCCCCAGATCACCGCCATCGTGAGCAGGAGAAGATCCGTCAGCCCGAACGAATGGTGCGCGGCCGAGTCGGCAACGGCCGGAGAAGGCCCGACTGATTCAGTCATCGCCGAAAGCTAGCCGGGCAAGGCGCGGCGCGGCTACTTTGCTTTCATGCACATCTCGTTCGCCGTCTTCGCCGACGCCGCTAACCTGTCACAGGAAGGAAAGTTGAATGTGCTGGGCGTCTTCGACGCGGTTCAGGTTGCGGGGCTGCCGACGATTCACCCGCGCACCCACTTCATTGTCCGCCTCAAGGCCAGCCGCGACGATGTCGGCTCGCACAAGCTCGGCTTCCGCTGGCTGAGCCCGCTCGACGAAGAGCTCTGGTCCTCGGCGGGGGAGATGAACGTCGCGCCCGCGCCGAACCCCGTGTTCGAGGTCGATCTGCCGATCATCGCGGTGGTGGATCTTCCGCTCAACATGGTGGGGCAGTACACGATGCAGGTCACGCTCGACGGCGAGCCGAGCGCCGCGGCGCGCCTGTTCGTGAACGGACCTGCTCAAACTCCCCTGGTGACCGGCGCTCCCAACGGGATGGTCAGCTGAGGCCGCTCGTAATGCCCGGCTTTTTTTAACTGCAACTGAAGACTATTCCAGCACCCTTCGCCCGAACCGAAAGCGTTTGAGCAAAAGGTCAGTGTACTCATCCCCGCTCCCAAGGTCGTCGACGGCGTAGCCGCCACGTCCGAGTGCTAGATGAACCACTTTCATTCCGCCCAGCGAGATCGCCACGTGCGTGACCTTTCCATCCGGCTCGTCGGAGAAGAAGAGAAGGTCGGCGGGGCGGAGATCCCGCATCGACTCGACTGGCTCGCCGGTCGTCGCCTGCATCCACGCATCGCGCGGGACGTTCACGCCGTGCAGGTGAAACGAGCTCGACACCAGCCCGGAGCAGTCGCAGCCCCATGGCGTCAGTCCTCCCCACTCGTACGATGTGCCCTCGAAGAAAGTCATCGCCGACGCGGTGATGGAGTCGGCCGCCGGTGGAAATGCTTTCCGCCGCTCCTCGAGCGTCATCGCCAATCCGGCGAATCGCTCCTGACCTTCAGTGACGAGCGCGCCCAGCGGCAGTTTGCGCGTGGCCCCGTGCTCGTCGCGAACGCTGCAGTTGAGTGAGAGCGGACGCGGATCATCCCACCCGGTCTCGGACAGCGGGGGAACCGGCTCCGGCATCGTGACGACGTAGCCCTGATGAATCCATCCGGTGTACGCGTCCGCGCCTTTCACATGAAGCCAGAGCCCATTCCGCTCCACGACCTGTGCGATGTGGCCGTGTAACAGCTGTGATACCTGCGTCGTTTTTACATCGGGCTCGCACAGCATCGGCGCGATCGCGGCGATGGCGGTGACGCTCTCGGTCAATGCTCGGGCCAATCTATCTTGGTAGAATGGTTCGGTGTCAGCGGTGGCTCTGGTCGTTTCGCGCGGCATGACTTGCAGAGCGTGACTCCGCGGAAGTTGCAGATGATGCAGACGAAGGTCCCGCAATCGGCGCACGGGTAGCCTTCGGACGCGCGCTCCTCGTTTCCGCAGGAGCGGCACATCATCACATCCCTTTCGCGGAGATTCTTCGCCATCGGGGTTCCCAGCCTAAACTAATGAGAGCCAACGTAAATGCGTTAACTGACGAGTCAGTAAAGGTTTAGAAACGCCAGTTCCGAAAAAGATCGAAGCCCAGCTGCGGTGGAGTCTGGGTCGGCTGAAACACCGGAGTCGACCCCTGCTGGCATTTGGTATTGCTGGATCCCGGCTCGATTGCCGCCTGCGCGCTGTACACGGAGCTGATTCTGTACTCGAGCTGAAGGCCCAAATTCTCCTTGAACGCGCTCGGGCATAGTCCGGTGCTCAACCCGAGGAACCACCTGCTGCCCAGTTGCTTCCCGAGCACCGCCCGGGTGTTGAGCAGACTGCTGTAGTACGAAGGGTTGGTCGTTGTTACTGTCGGATCGGCTGCGCCGGGCGTCGCCGTCTGGAGCTCGATGATGTCGAGAAGGTTTTTCGGAAGGGCGTTGGTGAAGATGTTCGCGATCGTGCGTACGCCGAGGCTCGCCACCTGGCTGCCAGCTTGGTCGAGTCCGACCGCGGGCTCACCCGTCACCAGATAGCTGAGCAAGTCGCTCTCGGAGAGCGGCAGGTTGTCAGGGTTTCTGAGCGCGAGCTGGGGACGCGCGAGCGTTCCCGTAATGTCTACCTCCACCCTCACATCCCGCCCGTTCGCGCTCTGCCGCGGTTGACGCACCGTGTGAATCGCGCGAATGTCGAGCGACGGATTCAGATCCGGAGTTCCGAAGAACCGCAAATTTCCGCTCTGCACGTCAAAGGTTGGTTGTATGAACGGATCGACAAGATTGAGCCTGTAGGTTCCCTTGTCGGCGCTCAGCGCTCCCTCGAGCGCCAGGCGCGGCGGCTCGCTCGGAGTCGGCGGCGCAAGCGTCACGTTGAGCGAGCCGCCGAGCTTGATGTTCGCTTCCGACGACCGCAGCCAGACGTCGGGTCCGATGTCCACCGCGACGTTCTCGAGTCTCAGGTTCCGCGCCACCGCTTTCGGCGCCCGCGGCATCACCTGCCGATTCTCCGCGAGCAGCGTATCCACCATGCTCTGGAACTCCGGATCGTTGAGATCGATGATCCTCTTCTTTATGACGTCGGGGATGTAGATCGTTCCGCGCTCGACGCGGATCGTGCCGCGCATCACCGCATCCTGGGTCGATCCCGTCAGCGTTACCGGCGCCCCGGTTGAGATGTCGAGCGCCGCCAGGCCCGGCTTGTCGATCGAGTGGAAGTTCGATGCGTTCGCGACGAGCGAGAATGACGGGTTGTCGTAGTGCTCGAAGCTGACCGTGCCCTCTACGTTCAGCACGCCGCGCCGATCCTTGTTCGTCTCGGCGGAGAGCTGCTTGATGTGAACTGTGTCACCCGACAGCGCGATGTCCGCCCGGATGTGAATGAAGCGCGTTCCCAGGTTGGAGAACGCCGCCGTGCCGTCGGCGAGAGAGATCTGCCCGAACAGCCTCGGCTGCTTGATGTTGCCGCGGAATTCGACGTCTCCCACGATTGCTCCGCGAGCATCCACCAGCCCCGGCACGAACGCGCGGAAGAGCCGCATGTCGACGCTGTCGGTGCGGACGTGTCCCCGGATGGAGTCGCCTTTGAGCTGCACGTTCTCGACGATCAGCCTCGCCTTGCTGCTGTGCTGAAGGATGAGCGAGTCGAGCGTGAGGAAGCCTTTCGAGAAAACGACGCGGCTCGGTGCCTGAAGGCGATAGCGATTGTCCGCATCGACCAGCACCGCGGCGCTGTCGAGTCTTACAACCGTCGTGTCCTTGCTGCGCGTGAGATTGCCGGCAAGATCCGTCTGGACGCCGCTCTGACTCAGCAGCGATGCGCTGAAGTGTCCGGATGTGGGCGAGACGAGCGCCACCGACGCCCTGATGCTGTTGAAGCCGACCGGCCCGAGCGCGACTGTGTCGGCTCCGAATATCAGCGAGCCGCTCGCCTGTTTGGTGAGGTCGGCGAGAAGAATCGTTCCGCGCACGCTCTCGACGCTGCGCGTGCCAAGCCGCACGCCGGTCGCGTGAACGATTCCGTTGAGGGAGAGATGCTCCGCGCTTCCCGTCAGCTCGCCGGTCAGCTCGGCGCTGCCGCCCAGCGAATCCAGCTGCGCCGTGGTCGCAAGCGCGGGCACCAGCGCCCGCAGCCGCGACAGCGAATCCATCACCGCGGAGAACTTGAGCGAGCCGGTGTGGGCGCCGGTCAGCCCGAACGTGCCCGAGGCCTGCGCCTTGAGCCCCGCGGCGTTGAGCGCGAGCGTATCCACCGTTGCGACCCCACCGGCGAAATGCAGCCGCGCGACTGACGGATCGACGCGGTAGCCGGCGAGCGTCGATTTCTCGATCGACGCCACCGCCTTGCCCGTCAGGGTAGCCAGATTCTCGCCGCGCAGATCGAGATCGTACTGTCCGGTGAGCTGCGAGTGCGGCAGCGCGTTGTTCTCGAGCAACGTTCGGAGGTCGAGCGCAGTCGAGGTCGCGCGGCCGCGCGCGGCATATTCCTCGGGATCCGCGTCAACCAGTCCGTTGTATCCGAACGTGCCCGCCGGGCCCGTCAGTGTCGTAGTTACCAGGAGATTGGGAGACATGCCCTTCACCTGCACGGGGCCGGCATAGCTGCC
>JADGQV010000068.1 GCA_017881465.1 Gemmatimonadaceae bacterium | reverse complement strand
GTTGCGCCCATGAACTGGTAGCCGATGAAGGCCGCCTGTTCCGCGAGAGTGGCGTTCGGGTTCGACAGCGCGCCGCATTGGCTGAAGTACGCGGTGCCCGCCTGCTGCTTGCAGCGGAACGATTCGGTGCCGTTGAGCTGGAAGTTTCCCGCACGCCGCTCGAACAGCGTCGAGATCGTGATTGTGTTGAAGAGCGTCAGGTCGCCAGAGATGCTCTGGGTGTTCGTCGGCAGCGACGGTCCGACGTATCCGATGTTCAGCGGCTTCCCAGTGCTGTCGCGGAGAAGCTTCGTCGAATCGACCGTCACCTCGGCGCGTGACAGCTTCCCGTCGCCATTCGCGTCGTTGTACTTGATTGGCAACGCGAAGTACGCACCCGTCGGGAAGCCTTCGCGATGCTGCTGCTCGCCGCGGTAGAGCGGGATCGGTGGGATGCCGGCGCCGAGATTCTCGATGCGGTTGTGCAGGACGGTGGCCGCGATGTGCGAGCTGAGCTGCACGTTGGTCCTGTTCAGAACGTTCAATCCGAGGCCGAGCTCCTGACCCCAGTTGCGGACGCTGCCAAGGTTCTGGAACACCGACGCCGTGAGACCGGCCGACGGGGCGAGGGGGCGCGAAACAAGCGCGTCCTTCGACCGGCGCGTGAATGCCGTGTACTCGGCCGTGACCCGGTCGTTGAAGAATCCAGCGTCGAAGCCGCCCTCGGTTTCCGTCGTGCGCTCGACTTTGAGCTTCGGATTACCGGTGTTCGTCAAAATGAGGGCCGGAATCTCCGCCGTTCCGACCTGCGCAACGCGCGGCGCGTAGAAGGTCTCGGCGGCGCCGAAGCCCGGGCGCTGTCCGGCCTGGCCTTTGGCAGCGCGGAGCCGAAGCTGACTCACCCAGCTGGTCTGCGGGAAGAATCCTTGTTTCGAGATGAGCCACGACGCATTGACCGAGGGGTAGTAGCTCAGACCCGAGATCTCGCGCGACAGACCGCTGTTATTGTCCGCGCGGATGCTCGCCGCCAGGAACAGGCGGTCGTTGTACGCAAGCTCTTCGCCACCAAACAAGCCGAGCGTGCGCTCGTCCGTGTGCGACTCGGTGATGGCGAACTGGCTCGTGGTCGCCGAGCAGGAGCCGGTGCCCGACGGAATACCGATGCCGAAGCAGTCGTTGCCCTCGAACAGGTTGCGGCTGAAGCTGCCGCCCATTGTGGTGTTCGACGTCAGGTTCTCCCGCGGCGTGAACGTGCCAGTCGCTGAGGCGTTCGACGTGTACTGATGGCTGACGCCGCGGAAGGAGTAGTGGTTGCCGAGGATGTAGCTCTGCGCCAGGGGAATATTCGAAGCCGGGTCAATCGTCTGCATGTCCGTACGCGTGTACAGATCGAGCCCGGCGTTCCCGTTGAGGCGCAGCCACGAGAATGGCGTGTAGTTCGTGTTCGCGCCCACGATGAAGCGATCGATACCCTGATCCGCGTTCACCTTCTTATCGTCGTTGTTGTTGTAGCCGAAGTACGAGCCGCGACGCGCCGACGGTATGCCGACCGAGTCCTGCTCCATGTTCGGGAGGTACTGGGCCGGTCCGAGCGCCGCGTTGATGATCGGGCTGAAAACGCTGTTGTCGTTTGAGATGCGGTTCGTCGCGCTCGAGATGTACGCAGAGGTGACGCCGGCCGTCACGTTGTCGCCGAGGCGGGCGTTCAGATTGGCGCGCAGCGAGGTGCGATCGAGTGTGTTCGGGCGCAGCACGCCGAGCTCACGCTCCTTGTCGCCCGAGAGAAAGAACGTCAGTGCCTCGGCGCCGCCGGACGCGTTCAAGCCTGTCTGCACACGGCTGCCGGTCTGATACGGCGTCGTCCGCGAATCGCGGAACTGGTCGAACGTGAGGACAACGTCCTGGGTGCAATTGGTCGCGCCGCTGATCGTCTGCCCTACGGGGATGGCGGCGCGGAAGTTCGGGCAGATGTCGTAGGGCGCGGTAGCGCCGAAGAGCTGCCGGGTGTTCAGAATGCCGCCGTTCGGGAGGTCATAGTACGGTTCGGTGCCGGTGCCGAACTTGGTCAGTGCCGCATAGTTGAGCTGGTAGGGCGCCTTGTCCTGCGAGGAACCCGCCTCATAGTACTCACCCCAGCGCGTCGGACCTGCACGACCTTTTTTGGTAGTGAGCAGGATGACACCGTTCGCCGCGGCACTACCGTAGAGGGCCGACGCCGCGGGTCCCTTGAGGATCTCGATGTTTTCGAGCTCCTCGGGGTTGATGTCGTTAAGACGCGAGTAGTCCTGGCCGCCGAGGGAGATACCGCCCTTGGCATTGGAGACGAGCACGCCGTCGACGAAGAGGAGCGGTTCGTTCGAGAGCGACAGGCTGTTCGCACCGCGGATGCGGATGCGCTGCGAGGCGCCAGCCGTGCCGGCGGCGGTCGAGAGGTTCACACCCGCTACGCGTCCCTGAAGGACGTCCGCCATCTTCGTGATCGGGCCCTGGTTCATGGCGCCGATATCGATGTAGCCGGTGTTGGTGCCACTTTCGGACCGTCGCTGCGACTGTCCGGTGACCGCGTTGACGACGACCTCCTGGAGCTGCGACGCACCTTGGGGGAGCACGAAGTTGGCCGCCGCCGACTGGCCAGCTACGACGTCAACCGTAATGGTACGCGGAGCATAGCCCACGCGGCGCGCGAGGATAGCGCGCGAGCCCGCCGGCACACCGTTGATTGTGTAGCGGCCCTGTGCGTCGGTCTGCGCCCCACGCTGCGTTCCGACCACGACGATCTGCGCATCGGCAATCGGAGCCTGCGTAGTTTGGTCCACGACCCGCCCACTGATCGTTCCATCGCCCTGGGCAGCAAGCCCAGCGGGAACGACTGCAATGGCAAACGCGGCCAAGACCAGTCTCACTAGCTTGTTCATGATCATTTCTCCGTCTCGGTTCGAGATCTGCGCTGGGCAAAGCTCCAGCGCGCATAGTGACTCCTGCTCGTACTACTTGACTCCTGCTCGAACTACTTGGATTGGAAGACCCGTTATAGACGAACTCGATTTCCGACATACCTCCTTCCTCAAATGTTGAAGGCCTCCCAAAGCGAAGTCCGGGAAGTTACACACAGCTGTGCTCGCCCGTTAGAGCAGGGTATGAGCACTGGGAAATCGATTGAATGCGCAGGCGTAAGGTCGCCAGCGGTGGACCGGATGGAGTCGACGCGAATCCAGCCGCAAGCCAGTAGCAGGAAGCGGAGGACGTAACGCTAGGACGCAAATGGAAGGCTGTCAATCCTTTGCTGAGCCTTAGGACCCCTTTAAACGGCGAATGAATAAGAATGGCTGGTGGACAAGTTGCCGGACGTGCCGACCGTCCTTTATTGCCGGTGAATAGCTGGCCCGTTCGAGAGCTCGGCTCACAGCATCTACGAACAACGGGTGGGTAGACGAAACGATGTTGAAGGTCCGGGGTTCGATATCCCCGTTGCTGTCAACTACGAACTCGGCCATCACGGAGCCTTCGACACCCGCAGCGAACAATGCGGAGGGATAGGGTACCTCAAGGCTATCCGCGCCCCGGAGGCGAGCTTGGCTATCCACTTGGTCTGCGGTATAAATGGAAAGCGAAGCGGCCAGGCCTTCCAGATCGGCGCTCGTGTGCCTGGGAAGATCCGGAGGCTCGGTATCCCTGCCCCTCGACCACAATAGAATGGTGCCGCAGTTCGACTGCCCATTCGGAGCCATGTAGTCGATCGGCGCCGTAGTCGATCCGAGGTAAAGCTCGATCCCCTGTATCGTGCTCACCGGGAACGCATCGAGATCGACCTCGCCGGCTGGCATGGGCACTCCATCCAGCCACACGAGCGGGCGGCAGTTTCTGCCCCGCATCCTCACACTCCCTCCGCCAGCACGGATCCTGAGCGAGCTGATGCCAGGAGATTGCGAGAGCAGTTGGGTTAACGAACGGTAATCCTTCTTATCGATTTCGACGCGATCGATGAATACGCCGCTCGAACGTCGCTCCAACCGCTCGTAGTAACCGGCGAGCCGGCCTCCGTACTCCACTCGCTTCGCCTGCACGAGTACAGGTTTGAGAGTGTTGGGCAGCAGCGCGAGAGTAAGGTGGATTCGGTGGGACGCATCCTGTGGAGTCACCTGGATCTGGTGGCTGCCTGGAACGAATCCCAGTCGCCGGATCCGCAGCTCGAGGGGGCCAGGCGTCAAACCAACGAGACGAAATTCCCCACGATCATCAGTCGTCGCATGTACCGAACTGCCTGACACGGTTATGATCGCGCCCGACACAGCACTCCCCGAGGAGTCCGTCACGGAACCGCTCAGAACGGCCAACGCCTGCGCTCTCGCCTCGGGCGGGAATGACATCACGCTTCCCCCAAACAGGCACACATGGGCAACGGCACAGAATCGCCGGAGTGCAAGTCGAGTCATCGGCGCCCCCCTCATGGCCACGCGAAATGTTGCAGGTCGAGCGAACGCTGCCTTGCGAGCAATGGCCTTTCGTCAAGCTATTTGTGGGGAATCGGACGTGCAAGCAGACGCGTCAGGATCGCTTGCTCGGCGGCGGAAGTTTCAGTCCGGTATAAATGAGACGGCGCATCACGCATCAATTGCCGGTCCAGCCTCGCAGCGCGGTGAAAGGTGCTTTGGGCTTTGACTTCGCCAACCCAATCACCCGCCCAATCGTTCGCTTGAGATCCCGTCCCTCCTTCTCGTAGACCTGATCGAACACATCGAGATCACTCGCGTAGACGCGCCGCGCGAGCAGCGAAGCGTTGTCGAGCGGAACACGCTCCGCATACCGCGGATTGATTGTCTTGAATTGTGGCCCTATCTCACCAACGAGTGCGACTCGCGCGCGGATGTAGACGGTGTCCCGTACCGCGATCCTCGCTTCCCTGCTCTCCGGATGCGCAGCGTACGCCGAGTCGAGCGACTTGATCACCTTCGCCCAGAAACGCGCGAGCAGCTTGTCGTCTTCCCACTGAGCATCGAGCTTGGCGGCAGCGGCTTCCTGGCCGCGCGACCTGAAGAACGCCGCTGCACCCCGGGCCCCCACGAACATCGCAAAGGATTCGTTGAACGGCGCCTGACCCGATGCGTAGAAGGTGTTGTGCGTCAGCTCGTGAATCACCGTGTTGGCGAGATCGAGCGAGTCACCCTTGAGCGTGGTGTTGAGCAACGGATCGTTGAAAAACCCGAGCGTGCTGAATGCATCGGAGGGCCGGACGTACACATCGAACCCATCGGCCGCGAGATTCTTCGCATCCCGCTTCGCCGCATCGAAATCGAAGTAGCCTTTGTACGGAACTCTTCCGACGATCGGAAACCACCAGGTATAGGGCTTCAGTGTGTCCCGGTAAGCGGCCGATACGACCAGCACTAGAGTGTCATGATCCAGGCGCGAATATGTCGTAAAACTGTCTTTAGTTCTGAGTCGAAGGCTGTCTTTTGCATACTGACGCGCCGCCAAAACCACCTTCAGCTTCGCTCGCGACTCCTTCGAAGTCCTCGGATCCGCCACGATCTCAGAAATCGGCTGACGCCGACTCAATATCTTGGCCTCCTCCCACGCCCCACGACTGAGGTAACAAGCTGTGGGAGCAGAGATTAGACCTAACAGAGCCGCAGAAACCGCTATCGCGAGGATACCGCGTCGCATATTCTTATCATGTGTCCTTCGTCCACCTCCATTGCCACTCTGAATACTCGCTTCTCGACGGTGCAAACCGCATCGACGATCTCATCAAGAGAGCCCTGGAGTTCGAACAGCCCGCCCTCGCTATAACCGATCACGGTAACCTTCACGGGGCGTGGGAATTCCAGGAAAAGGCCAAAAAAGCGGGGCTCAAGCCGATCATCGGCATGGAAGCCTATGTCGCACCGGGCGATAGACGCGCCCGCGACCGCATCGGAGGTGATCGGGGCAAACCCTACTACCACCTCATCCTCCTCGCCCAGAACGCGACCGGGTACAAGAATCTAGTCAAGCTCTCCTCCCTCGCCTACACGGAAGGCTTCTACGCCAAGCCGCGCGTCGATCGGGAGCTGCTCGCCAAATACAGCGAAGGCATCGTCGTCTCCTCCGCCTGCATGGCCGGCGAGATCGCGCACCACCTGCTCTCCGACGAGTACGACCAGGCTCGCGCCGCTGCGTCCTGGTATGCCGACGTTTTCCGCGATCGCTACTACCTCGAGGTCCAGGCCCACGATTCCGAGAACCAGGCGACCTTGAACCGCCGCGTCTTCCAGCTCGCCGAAGAGTTGAGTCTCCCCGTGCTTGCCACCAACGACGCGCACTTCCTCACCCGCGACGATCACGACGCGCACGACATCCTCCTCTGCATCGGGCTCGGCAAGGACTACTCCGACACCAACCGGATGCACTACGACGAGGGCCTCTACTTCAAGAGCGCGCCCGAGATCGCCGAGGCGTTCCCCGGACGCAAGGATGTCCTCGAGAATTCCCTGCGCATCGCGGACGAGACTGCGATCCAGTTCTCCAAGCAGTACCGGGTCCCGTCCTTTCCCCTCCCCCCGGGAGTCGAGACTGAGAACGAGCTGTTAGTCCGCCTGGCCGAAGAAGGAGCGGTCGAGCGTTACGGAGCCCCGCTCCCCGCCAACGTCCGGGAGCGGCTCGACTACGAGCTGGGCGTCATCACCAAGACCGGATACGCCGGCTACTTCCTCATCGTTGCCGACTTCATCAGGGCCGCGCGCGACAAGGGAATTCCCGTCGGCCCGGGCCGCGGATCCGCTGCCGGCTCGCTCGTCGCCTACTCGCTCCGCATTACTGACGTCTGCCCGCTCAAGTTCGATCTGCTCTTCGAGCGCTTCCTCAATCCGGAGCGGGTGTCGATGCCCGACATCGACGTCGACTTCTGCTTCGAGCGGCGCGGCGAAGTCATCGAGTACGTGCGCCAGAAATATGGACGCGATTCGGTCGGCCAGATCATCACCTTCGGGACGTTGAAATCCCGCGCCGCCATCAAGGACGTGGGCCGCACCTTGGGCTTCAGTCCGGCCGAGACCGACTATCTCGCCAAGCTCGTGCCGAACCATCCCAACTTTTCGCTCACCGTCAAGGAAGCGATCGAGCGGATTCCCGAGATTCGGGAGTTCTACACGACGCGCAAGGACGACGGCCGCGAAGTGAAGGAGCGGAAGGAGCGCTACCGCCGCCTCCTCGACTACGCGATAAGGCTGGAAGGCCTCTCGCGCCACGCTGGTGTGCACGCCGCCGGGGTCGTCATCGCGCCGGGACCCCTCGACGACTACGTCCCGATCTGCACCCAGGCATCGAAAGGCTCGGGATCGTCCAACGGCAACGAGGATTCCGTCGTCGTAACACAGTACGACATGACCGCGCTCGAGCACGCTGGCATGCTCAAGATGGATTTCCTCGGCCTCACGACCCTCACCGTCATCAGCGACGCGCTGCGCGGAATCCGCGAGCGCACCGGCTCGGCGCCGGACCTCAACGCGCTTCCGCTCGACGATGCCGACACCTATCTGATGCTCCGCGCTGGCAGAACCGTCGGCGTGTTCCAGTTCGAGTCCCCGCTCGCGACCGACATGCTGAAGAGCATCCGCGCCGATCGCTTCGACGATCTCGTGGCGGCGAATGCGTTGATGCGCCCGGGCCCGCTCGACGCGGGGATGCACAAGGTGTACATGCGCCGGAAGCGCGGTGAGGAGCCGGTCTCCTACATTCTCCCCGAGCTCAAGCCGATTCTCGAGACCACCTACGGCGTCATCACCTACCAGGAGCAGGTGATGCGCATTGCGCAGACGCTGGCTGGCATTTCGCTCGCCGAGGCGGACGTCCTGCGCAAAGCCGTCGGTAAGAAGGACGCCGAACTGATTCGCGCCGAGCTGGGCAAGTTCATCGAGAAGGCGGTGGGGCACGGACACGACCGCACGATCATCGAGGAGATCGCGAGCCAGATCGAGACCTTCGGCCGCTACGGCTTCAACAAGTCCCACTCCGTGGCGTACTCGATCATCTCGTACCACACGGCCTGGCTCAAGTCGCATTTCCCCGCCGATTTCATGGCGGCGCTGCTGTCGTCGCAGATCGGCGACACGGACAACGTCGTCAAGTACATCAACGAGGCGCGGCAGCTCCACGTGCCCGGCGCAACGGAGCCGGGGCTCGAGATCCTGCCGCCGGATGTCAACGAATCCGGCTACAAGTTCACCGTGATCGGCGAGACGAGGATCCGCTTCGGCCTTGGCGGAATTCGCAACGTCGGACACACCGCCATCGACTCGATCATCACCGCGCGCAAGAAAGACGGGCCTTTCCGGTCGGTGTTCGATCTCTGCGAGAGAATCGATCTCCGCGCCTGCAACAAGCGCGTGCTGGATGCGCTCGTTCACGCCGGAGCGATGGATTCGCTCGGAGGACACCGCGCGCAGCTCGCCGCGGCGCTCGATCTCGCCATCCGAGAGGCTTCGCTCAAGCAGGAAGACTTTGTGACCGGGCAGGTGTCGCTCTTCGGCGCGCCAGCGGGCGAGACGCAGAAGGCCGGGAGCTCGCACGTCCTTCCCAACATCCCGTCGTGGAGCGAGTCCGAGCGTCTGGCGAAGGAGAAGGAGATCCTGGGCTTCTACATCTCGGGTCACCCGCTCGAGCGCTTCCGCACCGAGGCGGAGATCTTCGCCACGCATACTGTCAGTGACCTGGGCAAGTGGCGCCCGGAGCCGATGACGCTCGCCGTCGTCGTCACGAACATCAAGCGACAGATGAGCAAGAGATCCGGGTCCGAGTTCGCGCGGTTAACGATCGAGGATTTTTCCGGGTCCGCCGAGGTTCTCATCTTCCCGGAGAAGTGGGCGACACTCAACGACCAGATCCGCACGGACGTGCCAATGCTGCTCAAGGGCGCCTACTCGAGACGCGACGAGGGAGGTGACAACCCCGCCTACATCGTGGAGTCGGCAACGAAGCTGGCGGAGATGCGTACTAATGGACAGGTGACAGTTGCGATCGACCTGTCGAAAGGCGCATACTCGGGTGACGTGATGTCCGATGTGCGCGCGATCGCCGAGACCTACCCGGGCTCGGCGCCGCTGGAGTTCCGCTGGAGCGATGGGACGGGCTCACAGGCGCGCCTGCGCTCGAGGTCCCTGACACTGGCCGCCGATGGCGCAACGTTGAGCGCTCTGCGTAATATTTTGGGCGAGTCGTCCGTTCGACTCCAACGGGGGAGCTGACTGATGGCATCAGCAACACACCTCGAGTTCGAGAAGCCGATCGCCGAGCTGGAAAGGCAGATCGACGAAATCAAGAAAACCGCGGGCGACAGTCAGATCAGCGTCGCCGAAGCGATAGAGCCCCTCGAGCGGAAGCTCGAAGATCTGCGCGAAGAAGTCTACAGGAACCTCACGCCGTTTCAGCGCGTTCAGGTCGCCCGCAATCCGAGGCGGCCATTCACCGCCGACTACATCAGACTCGCATTCACCGATTTCATTGAGCTCCACGGCGACCGGGCTTACCGCGACGACGCCGCAATCATCGGCGGCTGGGCCCGTCTCGACGACGACACGGTGATGGTGATCGGCCATCAGCGTGGCCGCGACACCAAGGAGCAGCTGAAGCGCAATTTCGGCATGCCCCATCCCGAGGGCTATCGCAAGGCGCTTCGACTGATGAAGCTCGCCGAGAAATTCCACGTTCCCGTACTCACGTTCATCGACACACAGGGCGCGTGGGCCGGCCTTGGCGCCGAAGAGCGGGGCCAGTCCGAGGCAATCGCGCGCAACCTGTACGAGATGAGCCAGCTACAGGTTCCGATCATCGCGACGGTGATCGGCGAAGGCGGATCGGGCGGTGCCCTCGCCCTGGGGGTCGCTGACCGCGTGCTGATGATGGAAAACGCGGTCTATTCCGTGATCTCCGTGGAGGGATGCGCGGCGATTCTCTGGAAGGACGCCAAGAGCCCCGAGATGCGCGAGAAGGCCGCGACGGCGCTGCGTATTACCGCGCCCGAGCTGCTCGAGCTCAAGGTGATCGACGAAGTGGTGCCCGAGCCCAAGGGCGGAGCGCACGCCGATCATGAGGCCGCGGCGAAAGCGCTCCAGGCAGTAGTGAACCGCCACCTGGAGGAGCTCCGCAAGATGCGCCCGGAAAAGCTGGTGCGGCGCCGCCGGCAGAAGTTCCTCCGTCTCGGCGCGTGGACCGAATAGCACGTGGCGCACCTCGTCGAAGTCGCCTTCAAGGGCAACCGTAAGGAGTTCTTTCTCTGGGATTATCCCGATCCGCCGCCGCTCCACGCGGCGGTGATCGTCGATGTCGATCGCGGAGAGGACTTGGGTTACATCCACGCCCTTGGTGATCTCGCCCAGAAAAGAAACGGCGGGTGCTCGCACGGCTGCGGCTCTTCGCTCCCCGAACGGAAGGCCCTGCGTCTCGCGAGCGAGAAGGACCGCGGACTCTCGAAGGATCTCGACCGGCTGAACGAGGACGCCCGCCGCAAGGCGATGGAGCGCGTGAAAGCCAACGGACTCGGCATGAAGCTGTCCGACGCCGAGTGGCAGTGGGATCGCAAGAAGCTGACGCTCTATTTCACCGCCGACAAGCGCGTCGATTTCCGGAATCTCGTGCGCGATCTCGCGTCCCTCTTCCGCGCGCGCATCGAGCTGAAGCAGATCGGAGTGCGCGATGAAGCCAAGAGATTAGATGGCATAGGTCGCTGTGGACGGCAGTATTGCTCTGCCTCGTGGCTTCCCGAGCTGAGACCCGTGAACCTGGGTGTTGCCAAGGATCAGCGCCTGTCGCTGAATCCGTCGCAGATCTCCGGAGCCTGCGGGCGGCTGATGTGCTGCCTTCGCTACGAGCACGAGTTCTACGTTCAGAGCCGCAAGCGCTTCCCCAAGGAAGGCAGGATCGTCGTGACCAGGATCGGCGAGGAGAAGGTCATGAGCGTGGACATCTTCCGCGAGCGCATCACGCTGCGCGGAGTCGAGGGAGACGTGCGGTTGCTCACGCTCCCCGAGTTCAAGGAGGAGACGGAGGAGCTCGCGGGCGTCGCTGCCCCCATCACGAACGGCGACGAGGAAGAGAGCGCCGCCGAGGGAATCCGTCCCGACGAGATCTCGCCCGAGCTGCTCTACACGGCCGAGCACCCAGTCTTCATTCCACCCGCGGACGGCTTCGCGAAACCGAATGGCAATGGCCACGCCAGTGAGAGCAACGCTCGCGACGCCGAAGGATCGGCCAAGCGCAGGCGTGGAAGGCGCGGCGGCCGCCGCGGGCGCGGTGGAGACGAGCCGAATTCGACGGGTGGCCACTAATTGGCCAAGTACTTCCTCACCACGGCGATCGATTATGCCACCGCCGACCCGCACCAGGGTCACGCCTATGAAAAAATCGGCGCCGATGTCATAGCACGCTATCATCGCCTCATGGGCGACGATGTGCATTTTCTGGTCGGAATGGACGAGCACGGCCAGAAGGTCGCGCAAACGGCCGCCGAGCGGAAAGTCTCGCCCCAGGAGCTGGTCGACGCCGTGGCGGACAGCACGGAGGAGATCTGGCGGCTGCTCGGAATCTCGTACGATCAGTTCATCCGCACGACCGATCCCGCCCACAAGGCGGGCGTGAGGCGGCTGATCGAGCAGATCTTCGAGAACTCTCCGAACGATTTCTACGAGAAGGCCTACGCGGGCTGGTACTGCGTCGGCTGTGAATCGTTCAAGCAGGACAACGAGATCGTCGACGGGAAGTGCATCCTGCACCCGACGCGCACGCTCGAGTGGGTCGAGGAGAAGAACTGGTTCTTCCGCCTGAGCGCATACGCTGATCGTCTGAAGAAACTCGTATCGAGCGAGGAGTTTCTTCAGCCGAAGTCGCGGCGCAACGAGATTCTGTCGTTGATCGACTCCGGGCTCGAAGATGTTTCAGCCAGTCGAAGCCGCTTCTCGTGGGGCGTTCCCTTCCCGCGCAAGGGCAGCGGCGGCGACGTCCAGACGACTTACGTTTGGTTCGACGCTTTGCCGAATTATCTGACCGCGACCGGGTTTCCGAATCCTGATTTCGCAAAGCTTTGGCCCGCCGATCTGCATTTGATCGGAAAGGACATCACGCGCTTTCACGCGTTGATCTGGCCCGCGATGCTGATGGCGGCAGGTCTCGAGGTTCCAAAGCGAATCTGGGTGCACGGCTTCGTGCTCGTCGGTGGCACGCGCGTGAGCAAGTCGGCGGGGGGCAATCTCGATCTGCGCGACGCCATCGGGCGGTTCGGCCCCGACGCGTTCCGTTATTTCCTGATGCGCGAGATTCCATTCGACGGAGATGGCAGTTTTTCCTGGGAGAGATTCGGCGAACGGTACAACGCCGATCTCGCCAACGCGTTCGGGAATCTCGCGAGCCGCGCGATCTCGATGGTCGAGCGGTATTGCGATGCCGTCATTCCCAAAGGC
>JADGQV010000164.1 GCA_017881465.1 Gemmatimonadaceae bacterium | reverse complement strand
CCGGTGAGCGATTCGTCGCTGGCCAACGGCAGAAAATACTTTCAGATAAACTGCGCCGTGTGTCACGGGGAGCGGGCGATGGGCGATGGTCCCGCAACAAAATACGGAATGCCCGGAATCAATCTCACGATGGACATGACCAAAGCGCGCACCGACGGATACATCTTCGGAATGATTCGGAACGGCCGCGGTCTCATGCCGTCGTACAACCGGATCGAAGAGATGGACCGCTGGGACGTCATCAACTATCTGAGAGCGCTGCAAGGCGTGAACGGAAAGACCGTCCCGGTCGGTCCGCTCGCAGCGCCCGGAGTCACGGGGGACAAGGTGCCGGGTCCGACGCGCATGGGACCGACCAAGCCAGCGCCCTTCTTCAAGCCTCGCAGCGACTCGACCAGGACCAAAATCGATAGCACCGGCGGGAGCATTATCCGATGAGCGCCCACGACGTTCACGTTCCGACCAGGGCAGAGGTTCTCGCCGGGATCGATCGGCCAACGGCGCCGATTCTGAAAACGATTTCCCTCGTGCTGGCAGCCATCGGGCTACTGGTCTTCGTCATCGGCTTGTTCGTCAATCCTGATCGGGTGTGGCAGGCGCTGCTCGTCAACTGGCTCTATTTCACTTCGATCTCGTCGGCGGGAGTGATGTTCGTCGCGGTTCAGCGAATCACGACCGCGCGGTGGTCCAGGCCGATCATCCGGTTCCTCGAAGGCTATGTCGCATTCCTGCCCATCGCCTTTGTCCTGCTTCTGCTGATCCTCTTCGTTGGCCGCCATCACATCTTCTGGTGGTCCAACCGCATCCCGGATATTGCAGAGAAGCGAGTGTATCTAAACCCGCCGTTTTTTTTCAGTCGGGTGATTCTCATATACCTAGTAATCACTCTGCTGAGCCTGTGGTACATCTACACGTCAGTGCGCCTCGACGTCGGAATCGTTCCAGAGGGGGGCGCGAACTGGGCACGCGGACTGCGCGAGCGGATGCGGAGAGGTTACCGGGACGAGCGGCGTGAGCTTCACTCGACACACTCACTGCAGGGAAAGCTTGCTGTCTTCCTTGCGTTTGCGTGGGGATTCGGCTGGATCGTGCTGTCGTGGGATCTCTCGATGTCGCTCGATCCGCATTTCCAGAGCACGATGTACGGCTGGTGGTTCTTCATGGGAGCATGGGTCACTGCGCTCGCCAGCTGGACGCTCATTGTCATAGCCTGGCGCAGATACCTCGAGCGCTACGATCTGATTCAGGACAAGCACTTCCACGACCTGGGCAAGCTCTGTTTCGCGTTCACGGCGTTCTGGGGCTACCTCACGTTCGGACAGTACCTGGTGATCTGGTACGGCAATTTGGGGGAGGAGACGCACTGGATGCGGCTGCGGCTGATAGAGGGCTGGCGCATTCCGACGCTGATCACTGTCGGACTGATGTTCGTCCTTCCGTTCTTCGGCTTGCTCTCTCGCGCGGCGAAAGTTTTCCTGCCGACGATGATCCTCTTCGCGGCGTCGACCGTGCTGGGACTCTGGATGCATCGTTATCTCGAGGTCTATCCTTCGATCTACGGTGTCGTCGATAACATCCCGTTTGGAATCTGGGAGCTCGGCGTCACCGCCGGCCTGCTTGGAATTTGGGGCTTTTGCTATCTCTCGTTCATGGATGCTTTCCCGCGCATGCGCGTGGTGCTCATGACGTCGCCCTATCGCGACGAAGTGCAGGTACCCGTCGACCCGCGCACGATGGAGCCGCTGCCGGCGCACGAGTAGCAAGCGGTACGACGCCGAGCTCCCGCGACGCGCGCACGAGCAGCGCGCGTTGTCTGCGCGCCACGTGTTCGTCTATATTTCGCGTTGAGGGGCGTTAGCTCAGCTGGGAGAGCGCCTGGTTTGCAACCAGGAGGTCGCAGGTTCGATCCCTGTACGCTCCACTCTCACCAACAACTTTTGATCATGCCCTCGAACCCGGACGCCGGCTCTCCTCTACGCTACCGCGTAACACCGGGCCCGACCTGCTGGGTTGTAGCAGCGAATGGGGCCCCGCGACAAAAGAGTTCTGGCTATATCTGGCCATAATGGTCGTCGCTGGGGTAGCTTGCCTGTCCATCCCTCTGGCCCAAGTATCAACAACATGACCGTGCCTGATCCCGGACTAAAGGAAACCATCCTTCTCGTCGACGACGAGCAATCCGTGCGCGCGATCGTGCTCAAGATTCTGCGCCGGGCACACTACAACGTGCTCGAGGCGGAGAACGGCGAGGCGGCGCTACGAATCGCGGAGGCGCACCCAGGCAAGATCGATCTGGTGATAACCGACATGTACATGCCGGGGCTCCGCGGCCGGGAAGTCGTCGAGCGTCTTGCGCCCTTACGGCCCGGATTGCGCGCGCTCTTCATATCCGGCTACGCGGACCAGGATGCGCGGACCGGAGTGCCGGGCGGCGCGAATTTCCTGAATAAGCCTTTCTCGGGCCAGGAGCTGGCGAGCGCAGTGGAGAAAGTGCTGAAGGGCCCGGCGATCTCGTAGCACAGAGCCTGGCGCGGACGGCGAAAACCGCGGGCCGCAGTTGATTCCTACGCGCGGCTCAGACCGCGACGCCGGCCTTTGCCATCAGCTGCTTCAATCCTTCGAGGGGGAGCGCCCCCGATTGGCGCGCGACCTCTTTTCCACCCTTGAAGACGATCGTGGTCGGAATGCCGCGGATGTTGAATCCCGACGCTGTCCTGGCCGAGTGATCGGTGTTGAGCTTGCCGACGAGCGCTTTTCCCTGAAGGTGGGCGGCGAGGGCGTCGACTGCGGGCGCCATCATTCGGCAGGGGCCGCACCAGTCGGCGTAGAAGTCGACAGCGACCGGGACGTCGCTTTCGTTTATGGTGCGAGTGAATGTCTCATCGTCGAGCGCGATTGGACGCTCCAGCAGGATCGGCTTACCGCATTTTCCGCATTTGGGCCCGGCGGTGACCTTGCCGGCGTCGATGCGGTTCCACGTATTGCAAAACTGGCAGCGCACCGTGAGCTTCTGGCTCCCTGCCGTTGTTTCAGACTCCATCCGATCCCCGGGAGTTTGTTAGTTTTCCGCGATGACAAGTACGCAACTGCAAAATTCGCCGCAGATCGGAGATCTCGCTCCCGATTTTACCGCGGCCTCCACGTCCGGAAGTGATGTATCACTTTCATCTTTCCGTGGAAAGCGAAATGTGCTTCTTGCCTTCTTCCCGCTGGCGTTCACGGGCACCTGCACAAAGGAGCTGATCTCCTTCACGCAAGACTTCGATCAGTTCGCGGGGAAGGGAGTCGAGATCCTGCCCATCTCCGTCGATGCGACGCCATCGCTCAAGGAATTCAAGAACAAGCTCCAGATGAAGACCGAGTTGTTGAGCGACTTCAAGCGGGACGTCTCGAGGGCCTATGGAGTCCTTAATGAGGACCGGTTTTACTCCAACCGCGCCTACTTCCTGATAGACAAGGAGGGCCGGGTTCGCTGGTCGCACGTCGAGGGCAACAATGGCGAGCGTCGGGACAATTCGGAGATCTTGGCCGCGATCGAACTGCTGAGCTAGGCTTTTTTGAGTTAAGGCCCATTAGGCTGGGCTAACTCAGTTTCAGCGTAGTTTTCTGGTTGCTGGCAAGTACCGCATTCGTCCATCTCTAAATAGAAGGTTACCGCACTTTGGGGCGCCGGGTCTGAAACCCAGCGCACCCGACGGAGGCATTCAGTATGGCGCCACGATCCAGAAAAAACGTCACAACGCGAGGGCTCAAGGGATTCTCCCTCTTTGAGCTCATTGTCATCGTTGTGATCATCGGTATCGTGGCGACAATGGCTGGCCCCGCAATGTCGCGTATCATTCGCCACCAGCGGGTAAATCGCGCCGCAACGATAATCGTGTCGGATCTGCAAAACGCCTTCGCAGTGGCCGCTCGCCAACGCGAGCCGGTTCGCGTGCAAGCCGACGCCACCACTCGCAGTTACCAGTTCGTCGACAGGCAGACGGGTGCCGTGCTTCGTATCAGAGCGTTCTACGGCGACACTTCAGAATACCGCCTTACTTCACTCGTGTTCACTCCCACGACGTTTGATGTTTTCCCAAGCGGTGTTTCCTCGGACGCGGTCAAGATCAACCTCGCCAATGGCGATTACGCCCGAGTGATTACCGCCAGTACAGCTGGTTTTGTGAGGCTCAAACCACAATGAGAATTTCACTCCGCAATTTCGATCGCGCTGCTGCCGCGGCGACGACCATCGCGAAGGAGCGCACCAGGGGCTTCTCGATCGTCGAGGTCATCGTGGCAATGGTGCTTCTCGGAATCGCCGTCTCTTCGCTCGCCGCGCTCACGTACTCGGTGTCGCAGAGCGGAATGATCGCGACCGCCAATGCCTACAGAAATGGCGTTCTGATGCAGGAGATCAATCGCCTCGAAGGGATCCCGTACGATTCGATCGCCGCCCCAGTGACGAGCACGGTC
>JADGQV010000163.1 GCA_017881465.1 Gemmatimonadaceae bacterium | reverse complement strand
ACCACTTCCGATTCGATCGGGACGCCCGCGCGTCGCACCACGTAGGCCTCCATCGCGAAATACTCGGGAAGGCCGAGCCGGTCGACGCGCTGCGCGGTGTTGCGGTTCCGCTCCTCGACGCGCTGCCAGAACTCCCGGTCGTCCTGCCCCGGGAAGGGGGCGCGATCCTTCTGACTCTGGTGCTTGAAGATCGCCATCTTCTTCGCCCGCAGCTCGTCCTCCGACAGCGGGACCAGCACGTCGGCCTCGGCGATCTCCCACTCCTGCCAGGCGCCGCGATAGTACCACATCTCCGGAGACGAGCCCGAGTACTCGGCGAGCGCCCCTTGTATGGCCTCGAGACACATCCTGTGCGTGCCATGCGGGTCGGAAAGATCGCCGGCGACGAATACCAGCTCCGGCTTCTGCTCCTCGAGGAGATCGAGCACGATGCGGACGTCCTCAGGGCCGATGGGATCCTTCCTGACCTTGCCGGTCTGATAGAAAGGCAGGTTGAGGAAGCGCGCCTGCTCGCGCTTCATCCCGAACGTCTCGATGCCGGAGACCGCCTCGGCTTCACGGATCGCGCGCTTCATCACCTGCACCGGAAAAGCGTCGGTATCCCCCACCTTCTTCGAGTCGAGGAATTCTTCCACTTCCTCGATCAGCGCGCCCGCCCTCGAATCATTGATGTCGAAGTCGTTGCCGAAGCGCCGCAGAAAATCCGCGTAGCGGCGCACTTCGTGGTCGAACACCGCGATGTTGCCCGATGTCTGGTAGGCGACGACGATCTCGTTCCTGTTCTGGTGCAGCTTGTTGAGCATTCCGCCCATCGAGATGACATCGTCGTCGGGGTGCGGAGAGAACACGACCACGCGCTTGCCGGTGGGGAGCTTGCTGCGCCCCCGGATCTTGGCTATCAGAGCGTTGAAGACGATGCCGTTGAGGGGACCAGCCTTTCCATAGCGCGACAGCAGTGGGCTCAAATGGTGCTCGCGGTAATCATTCTCGTCGAGCTTCAGCACCGATTTGCTGGTCGTCTCGCTCAGCCAGATGACGGCCTCGATCTCCTTCTCGCGCGTCCACTTCACTTCGCCCAGCACCCACGGCGTTCGAAAGCGCGTCAGGTCGGCCGCCGCCGCGAAGTCGACATAGAAAACCGCGTTCGGGTGCTGCTGGAGATAGGTTGCGGCGACATCGGGGTCCGGCTCTCCTTCCACTGCCCGCCGAATGATGGCGGCCTTGTGCTCGCCGGTCGCCACGAGCGCTATCTCCCTCGCTTCCATGATCGTCGCCACACCCATCGTGATCGCTTCGGTGGGCACGTTGTCTTCGCCGAAGAAATCGCCGGCAGCGTCGCGGCGGGTGACCGTGTCCAGCGAGATGCGACGAGTGAGCGAATCCGAACCGGAGCCGGGCTCGTTGAACCCGATATGGCCGGTCTTACCGATGCCAAGGATCTGAAGGTCGATTCCACCCGCCTTCCCGATCGCTGCCTCGTACTCTTCGCATTCGACGTCCACATCGTCGCGGGGAACGTCGCCCCACGGGATGTGGATGTTCTCGGGACGGACGTTGATGTGGTTGAAGAGATTCTCCCGCATGAACCGGTGATAGCTGTGGATGCTGTCCGGCTTCATCGGGTAGTACTCGTCGAGGTTGAAGGTCACGACATCGGAGAAGTCGAGGCCTTCCTCGCGGTGCATCTTGATCAGCTCGCGATAGATCCCGATGGGCGTGCTTCCAGTGGCGAGTCCGAGCACAGCGTGTCCGCCTCCCCGCCGCCGCTCCTTCATTATGTCGGCGATGCGCGTGGCGATCGTGCGGGCGATCTCAGCGTACTCGACGACGACGAGGGGGACTCGTTCCCTGGAGGATGACATTAGCGAGAGGAAAGAGGCACTCTGTAAATTACGTCCGGAGGCCGCATGATGCTCTTCCTGCTTCTCATACTGGGAAAATCTATTGTCAGCTGAGAGCCTTCGGTTTCTCCTGGTAGGAGCTCAGGCGCTCAGGTGTACGCCGAGGGATCACCGCGATTCCCAGTTGACGATTCGAGCGCCGAGCACTGACTGTTGAACCGCGTCGGCCACGTCGCGGCGCAGCTGGACGTGCCGGTTGTTGCTGCGCGTCGGATTCACGCGGTTGGTGAGCACCACGACGAAGAGATCCTTTTCGGGATCGATCCAGATCGAAGTACCCGTGAAGCCCGTGTGGCCAAAGCTCCAGGGCGAGAAGAACTGTCCCGCGCTCGAGCCGCCCTCGGGCGAATCCCACCCGAGCGCACGGGTTGATTCCTTTCCCTGGCGCGCCGTCCAGCGCGCGATCGTCGCCGGCTTGACGATGCGAACGCCGTTCGCTCCTTCCCCGCCGTTCAGGATCATCATCGAGAAGAGCGCGAGATCCTTGGCGGTCGAAAAGAGACCAGCGTGTCCGGCGACCCCGCCGATCGCCCATGCATTCTCGTCGTGCACCGTTCCCCACAGCAGTCCCCCGCGCGCTTCGTCGACCTGCGTGGGCGCGATGCGCGGACGCAGCGCGATCGGCGGCTGGAACTGAGTGTCGATCATGCCCAGCGGCTTGAAGATCTTCTCGTTGGCGAGGACGTCGAGCGTCTTGCCGGTGATTCTCTCCATCACCAGCTGCAGGATGATCATGTCCCAGTCGCTGTAGACCATGCTGGATCCCGGCGTGTACTCGAGCGGGCGCGCGTTGATCTGATAGAGGTACTGCTCGCGGCCGCGCGCGGTGGCGTAAATGTTCGCGCCCGCCTCCAGCCCGCCGCTGTGTGTGAGGATCTGCTTCACCGTGATCTGCGCCTTCTCCGGTGAGTTGAACTCGGGAAGGTAGGAGACCACGGTACGACTGATATCGAGCTGGCCCCCTTCCTCGAGAATCATCGCCAACGTAGTCGTGGCGATCACCTTGGTGAGCGAAGCGAGGTCGTAGAGCGTGTTCGTATCGGCCTTGGGCGATCCCGGCTGATTCCAGTCGATGTAGCCGTAGCCCTTCATGTACGCGATGTGTCCGTTGCGTCCGACGGCGATTGTTACGCCCGGAGCCACCGCTTCCTCGATCGCCGTCTTGACGATCTTGTCGAGCTTGCCCGCGATGGCGGTGTCGAGTCCGGAGTTGTTGAGGCCGACTTCGGGTGGGACGTACTTGATCGGCGGCGGTGCGGCGGCGGCGACGCGGGCCTGGGGCGGCGGGGCGCACGCGACCAGCGCGGCGATAGTGAAAACGGCAAGGAATGTCAAAGACTTCATGAGCGCGACGGTAGGGTATAGTAAGGCGGCCCCGCTGCTGCGCGGGGCCCGCTGATGTTCACCAAGAAAGACGATTGTATCAGCGCCGCACAACGTCTCGGTCGTATGTTCGCCGCGGGCTTGCGGTTAGCGTCCCGGCGCGCGAATGCAGTTCCTGATGAGATCCTCGGCCGCCACCGAATCCGCCCGAGTGGCGAGGGTCGGACAGGGCGGGGGAACCGCGCTCGTGAGTGAGCGATGCCCGTTCGAGCCGACGGAGCGAACCGCCGCCCACCCATCGTCGAGCTGGTCGGGAAGAAGAAACGACGTCGTGTCTCCGGCCTGATAGATCTTTTCATACGTCGGCGAAAAGGTGCGGCGGAAAAGAACTTCGTAGGTCGCCGCCCCTGGAATGGGCCGCCAGGTGATCATCCACTTCTGTCCGCCCGATGCCTGATCCCGGCGCGCCAGGGCGGCGGGGGAAGCGGGAGCGTTGGCGAGCGTTCCCACGACGGAGCCGTTTAGCCTGGCTATGTTCGCGACGTAACCAAAGTTCACGTGCGCGAAATCGTCGGTCGGCAGATGCTGGCGCTTGTAGTTCTCGAGTCTCTCCGTGAAGCGAAGCCCCGGATTGCCAAGACTCACATACGGGCTGTGGTCTCCGCCGCGGGAGATGCGATCGAGTCTGAACACGGGGAGAACCTGAAACGCAGGATTGTAGATTGCGCCCGTCGCCCACGCGTAGCGGGCCAGCTCACGGCTCGGACCGTTGTCCGGCTCCGCGCCGAAAATCCGGGCGCTGGTCGAGTCGACCTTCCCATCGTCAGCGACTACGTTGCCGACGATGTCGTCGGTGAATGCCGACACGACGTTGTAGCCGGCTGCGTGAAGTCGCTGCGCGAGATGCGTCGAGCCGTAGAGTCCTTCCTCCTCACCGGAGTACGCAACGAAGATCACCGATGCTTCGAGACCGCGCGGGAAATGCTTCGAGAATACGCGCGCGAGCTCCACGACGGCCGAAGTGCCCGACCCATCGTCGTCGGCGCCGGGCGCATCCTGCGTCGCCTCGAATCGCGCCAACGGCCCAAGATCAGTGCGCGCGCAGATGCACGAATCGTAATGGCCGCCCATCACCAGCACTCTCGTAGTGTCCCGGCCCGGCAGCCAGGCGACCACATTGACGATATTGACCATCGGGTGCTCTGGGTGCCCGCGCATCTCCATCATCGCCGGATCGTACTCGACG
>JADGQV010000067.1 GCA_017881465.1 Gemmatimonadaceae bacterium | reverse complement strand
CTCGCGGGATTGGCGGTGGTGGGGTTGCTGCTGGTCGGCGCAGCGTATCTGCTCACCAACAGCGACTGGGGTCGCGAGCGAATTCGCCGCTACGTCCTGGGGCTCATTCAGAGCAACACTCACGGCATCGTCCACATCGGCAGCGTCACCGGAAATCTCCTGCACGGAATCACGCTGCACGATGTCGTGATCACCGACAGTGCCCGCGCGCCATTCGTCAAAGCGGACGAGATCTGGGCCAAGTACAGCCTCAGCACGCTGCGCGGCAAGAAAATCGAGCTCAACGATGTGAAGCTTGTACGCCCGATCATCGTGATCGACCAACAACCGGGCGGAAAGTGGAATTACGATCGGATCTTCCCCCGCGACACGGTGACGCGCGCTGGAGTGAAGAAAACCGGATGGGGAACATGGATCCGCTTAAACAATGTCACCGTGGTCAACGGGGATGTCACGGTGCGATCGCCATGGGATCCCGGGCACGCCACGCCTGCCGAGCGTGCCGACAAGGTTCGAGCTGCACTCGGGCCGGAGGGCAGGCTCAAGATTCTGCAGGTCGCCAAGGGTTATCAGAAGGAGTCGAGCTTTCATAGCATCAACGGATTGTTTCCGCTCGTGCGGCTGGAAGATCCTGGATACAGGAATCGCCTGGTCGATGTTGCGGCACTGAAGATGATCGCCGAGCCCTTCCGTCCGCCCGTTGCCGACGTGCGAGGGTTGACGGGCACGTTCGAGTTCACGGGCGATTCCGTGTGGTGGAAAGGAGCGCGCGTGACGTTTCCCGCGACGCGGGCAAGCGGCGATGGACGCTACTACATGGAATCGGGCGACCTGCATCTGCGGCTCCACGGTGATCCGGTGCGGCCAGCCGACATTCGCTGGGCGATGCCCCACCTCCCCGAGGACGGATCCGGGAAGCTCGACTTCGGACTGGACTGGACCGGCAGCAAGAGCGTGTACCTGGCGCAGAACATGGATGTGACGCTCGAGAAGTCACACATCACCGGAAAGATCGAGGCGACTGTTACCGACACAATCGCCTACCGCGATGCGAATCTGAGCTTCGCCAATCTCGATACGCGGCTGCTGACGCGACTCTTCCCGACGATGACATTCCCGCGGCCGCTGACGCTGACCGGGAAAGCGGCATTTGACGGCGGAGAGCATGCGCTGAGAGTGAACGGAGATGTGGTCGTGGACGACCGGCTCTCGGGGCGCAGCCACCTCATTGCGAACGGCGTGATGGGACTGTCCAAGGGCATCTTCACCGCGCGCGATCTGCACGTGCGCATGATGCCACTGCAGATGGGCCTCGCCAAGGCCATTGCTCCAACCCTGCGAGTGGGTGGCATTCTCACGGGTACCGCCACGCTGAACGGTTCCTCCGCGGGCATCATGACGGCGCAGGGCGATGTCACCCACGTCGAGCTCGGAGCGCTCTCGCGCGCGACAGGTCGTGCCGCGATGCGCGCGCGCGGCATGCCCTGGTATGACGTCGATGTCGTGATGCATCCGCTTGCTCTCGCAACCCTCGGCCGGTACATGCCGAGCGTCGGACTGCGTGGCAGCGGCAACGGTCCGGTGCGGCTCAAGGGATTCGAGAACGACCTCGCAATCAACTCGCAGCTCACTTTCACCGATGGTGGATTTCTCGACCTGCGCGGAACGATCGATCTCGCGAGCAAGGACGCCGGCTACAACCTCCAATTCAATGCGAAGCAGCTGAACGTGAGCACGGTCTCGGCGAATGGTCCAAAGACTTCGCTGACCGCGGTGGGATCGGCGCGTGGACGCGGGTTCGATCCTGCCACGATGCAGGCGCAGCTCGTCGCCGATGTGGGCGCCTCCAGCATCGATACCGTTTCAGTTGACAGCGCGAATGTCAGAGTCGCGATCGCCAATGGCATTGCGCGGATCGACACGCTGGCGGTCGGGCTACCTCAGGGAATCGTCGAGGCGAAGGGCACGATCGGGCTCACGCCGGCGCAGACTGGAACGCTGTCGTATCATGTCGCCATTGATTCGCTTTCGCGTTTTGCGGGACTGATCTCCAAGGACACGAGCATCGTTCGTCCGCGCCCGGGCATCCTGGCGCAGCGGATCGCGAGGGCCAGGGCCGACTCCTCGCGAATCGCTCGTGCCACTGAGGTCGAGCGGGCGGTGACGGGCATGCGGCTGCCGCGCACTGTGGTCGATACTCCGGCGGCTGTGCACAAGAACGATCTATCGGGGTCCGTGCGTGCGGATGGAGTGGTCACCGGCAGCATCAGGAACTTCACCGCGAAGGGAACCGCTTCCGGCTCCAACATTGTAGCTCGCGGGAACACGGTCGGCTCGTTCACCGCCGAGTACGACTGGATCAACGCGCGAACCCCACAATCGCAGGTCAGAGTCAACGCGCAAGCCAGATCGGTTCGCGCCGTCGGATTCGATCTCGACAGCGTCGGCGCGAAGCTCACCTATCGCAAGCCGAATGGCACCGTGCAGCTCGTCGTCAATCAGGACAACGCGCGCACCTACAGCGCGGATGCGGCGTTCACGCTCGACAAGATCCGCAACGCACTGACACTGAATACTCTCAAGCTCCAGTTCGATACGAGCGTGTGGGCGAGCACTCGGGTCGCGGCGCTGCATTGGGGTCAGGCCGGCGTAGAGGTAGATAATCTGGAGCTGCGCAACGGAGTGAACGGACGCATCTACGTCAACGGATTCATTCCGCAGCAGGGCAACGCCAGTCTCGATATCGCGGTCGACAACCTGAATGTTGGAGACGTGATCGCGCTGACGCAGAGCGACATCAATGCGAAGGGTCTGTTCTCGCTCAACATTCACGCGACCGGTACGCTCGACAATCCGCAGTTCAAGGGAGCGTTCGGCGCGACTGATCTCCTGTACAATGGGAGCATCGTGCCAGAATTGCACGGCAACGTTGAATACGCGAATCAGACGCTCACGGGGCGCGCTGAGGCGATGCGCGCGGGCAAGCAGCCATTTCTGATCGCCGAGGGAACGGTACCGATCAATCTGGCGATCACGGGCGTGACGGGATCCAGATTCCCCGCCAACAGGCAGATCGCCCTCAGCATCAACGCCGACAGTCTGCCCCTCGATCTCATCCCGCAATTCAGCGATTACATCTCCAACATGAAAGGCCGCGCCAGCGGCTCGTTCAAGGTGGGAGGCAGTCTCAATCGTCCGCAGCTCTCCGGACAGTTTGCGCTTCACGAAGGCAAGGCGAGGGTCGTTCCCGCGGGCATCAATCTCACCCAGATCGAAGCATCGATCCGGATGGTGGGCGACAGCGTCGTGATCGATTCGGTTGCGGCTTACAGCAAGGGGCGCATCGTTCTCACCGGGGGCATTGGGGTTGGCTCGGTCACCACGCCTAGTTTCGATCTCAAGCTCCAGACGCACAACGCGCAGGTTCTCAACAACCATCGCGGAGAGCTTCGGGTGAGCGTGAATCTCGCGATGACCGGGCCATTCAAGGACGCGCACGTCACGGGCGACGTTCGCGTTAGCGAAGGCGTGCTCTACATCCCGCCCTCGGAGAACAAGAATCTCGTCGGCCCGGACGACCCCGCGATCTTCAACGTGCTCGACACGGCGGTGATGGCCGATCGCGAGCTCTTCCCCACCCAGTCGCCGCTGCTCGCAAATCTACGGATGGATGTGAATCTACGCGTGGATCACGACGTGTTCGTGCGCTCACGGGAGGCAAACGTCGAGGTGTATAGCGATGGCGATCTGGGCGTGCACGTCAACCGCGCCAAGGAGACGCTGGTGCTGGACGGCGTGCTCCTCAGCGAGCGCGGCGTGTACACTTTCATGACCCGCACATTCAACATCAAACGCGGCTCGGCCACGTTCATCAATTCCACGGAGCTGAACCCGACGCTGCAGGGAACGGCGGAGTACGAAGTGAAGCAGCCGAACCGCGAAGCGATCAACATTCAGATCGTGGTCGGCGGGACGTTGCGGACGCCTAACATCTCGCTCACCAGCGACGCGCAGCCGCCGATTCCGCAGAGCGATCTCCTCAGCTACCTCGCGTTCGGGCGGTCGTCGTCGTCGCTGGTTCAGCTCGAGGGCTCGGGTCTCACGAACGGCAGTGGCGGCTCCAACCTCGTAGGCGCCGGCGCGGCCCTCGCCAGCCGCCAGCTCGCGGGTATCGCGATCGGTGTCGCCGCCGACCAGTTCGCCGGCGAGGCGGCGCGCTCGCTCGGCGTCGACGTGTTCACGATCACTCCGGCCGACGTGCAGACCGACGTCGGCACCTTCCTGCGCGCGACGCAATTTGAGTTCGGGAAGTACGTCAAGTCGCACACTTTTGTGGCGGTGAAGTCGCCGCTCGACCCCAAGGCGCTTGTGCGGCCCGGCATCCAGATCGTTCACCGGTTCGGCGGCCTGCGTGGGTACCGGCTGGAGGCGGGCGTTGACACGCGCTACCTGCTGCGAGAGCCAACACTGGCGAGTGATCAGACCGTGGCCACCACGAGCGCCTTTGGCGCGTTCCTGATTCGGGAGTGGCGGTTCTAGCGCTCCTGTTCGAGTTGGTAGCGCAAGCGCCAAGGTCTCTACCCTACACCGTGGCGAGCAGGTAGCCTTCCTCCATGTGCGGCCGCGCCACTGTCATCAATCCCGACGGGATCACCGAAAAACTTTACGGCTTCACGCGCAAATTTGCCCCGAGCGATTGGAAGCCCCGCTACAACCTGAACCCGCGCGAAGCGATTCCGGCGGTCTACTACGACCCGTTCCTGCGGCAGCGCGTTCTGCGCCCGATGCACTGGAATCTCATTCCCTCGAAACTCGAGAGCAGAGAGAAAGTCGATGACTTCGACGCGCGCTATTCGACCTTCAACGCCAGAATCGAGACGGTTGCGTCGGCGCCGACCTTTCGCGACTCGTGGAGTACGCAGCGCTGTCTTGTCGTCGTCGATGGGATCATCGAGTGGATCGGTGAGAAGGGACGCAAAACCCCGCATCTCATTCGACGGAAGGACCAGGCACCGTTCGCGATGGCTGGCCTATGGAGCCGCTGGCGCGGGAAGTCGGGTGACGATGAAGTCTGGTCGTGCACGATCGTGGTGAAGGACGCCGACGACTGGTACCGTCGCTTTCACGATCGCATGTCGATGCTGGTCCCACCTGAGGCTTATGACAGGTGGCTCGATCCGGAACGGAAGAACGGACAGCTCGACCTGTTGAGCAACAATCCCTTTCCGAAGGACGAGGTGCTGGAGTTTTTTCCTATTTCGCGACGCGTCAACAACCCTAAAGACGACTCGGCGGAATGTCTCGAGCCGGCAGTCGTTAACTCCTGAGCACTGCCGAATTGTTGTTTTCAAGGTGAAGACCGTATAACACGCACTCCGAGGTTCGCTGGCGGCGTCGAACCGTAGAGAAGGGAGAGGATGACCGGATACGTCACCTTCGTGTTGCCGGTGGCTTCGTCCGGATCAACGATGTCGTGCGGAAGGCGAAGGGAATCCGAAAACTCGAACATCGACACGTGTCCACCGGTGGCGGACCAATGCGCCACGAGCTCGTCGATTGCGTCGCGGTTGACGGTCTCGTCGTTCGCATTCACGAGCACGCGAATGTCGCGCGCACCAGGCGCGTGTTTGTCGGCGGCACGCCGAATGGCCGCACCTAACCGGAGCATCTGCCCGACCCCGCGTGTGCTCCAGCCCAATGTACGATCGGGGCGCAGAGTGTCGGGAGGATCGTTCTTCGAGTAATTGGGCAAGCGCAACGTGAGATTCATTATTGGCGTCTCGACGACGGTCGACACGTGCGAAAGGCCGAGTGCGGGAGTGACGATTACCACCCGACTCACCGGCCGGAACTGCGCGGCCCACGCGGCCACATTCCCGCCGAGACTGGCTCCGAGTACGACGACGGTATCGCCGAGGCCGCTCGCAAGATCGATCGCGGCGTCCGCGACATCCCGCAGTGATTCCGCTGTCAGGCGCCCGAGGTCGTCGGCAGTTGCTCCCCGGAGCGCGTGCTGGGGAAGTCTCGGGACGAACACGTTGTCACCGCTGTCGTAGAGCGTGGCGGCGAGCTTACTAAATTGACGTGGCGAGTTTGTCAGGCCATGAAACAACACAAACGCTCGCGGCGTGCGATGAGCGTGAACGAGGATGATCGATTCGCCACCAGTCGCGGCGGCTCTGTCGGCGTGTTGAAAAGCCTGTGCTAATTGCATAGCTGCTTCGTAATCACGCGCTGGTTTTGAGTGAGGCCCCAGGGAGCGGACGCTCGTAGGCAACACCGCGGCCAAACCCAGATACAGCACGGCGGCCCGCCAGAGAATTCCGAAAGCACTCATACGACCTCTTTATTCAGATCCAGCGACCAATGCGGGCGAACCATTGCCGACGCCCGGTGGTCGAGAGGCCGTACTGCAGGCGGATCGGTCCGATCGGCGAGTCCGCGCCGATGCCGACCCGTGCGCCGAACAGCCACGCACCTCCGAACGCGCGGTCGGCGTTCCTGCTCACCGTTCCGGTCATCGCCGTGATCTGTGTGTTCAACGGTCCGTATAGATGACGCGCGGCATCGAGCATGTACGACGCAGTCCATGTCCCGATTGACTCGCCCACGTTCAGACCGGGGAATCCTTCGGTTCCACCCAACGGGAACCAGGCACTGTACGGCGCTTCAGCACTCGCTGCGCCCGCGCGAATAGTGTTGGTGAATCGTGCGACGGAGGTCTTCGTAAGCAGAGAGAAACGCGCGTTCGCTCGACTATAGCGCTGATTCCACTCCAGATCCAACCGGCCGAACTGCGGCCTCGTTTCGTCGGCATGATCGACCCGCAACGCCACGCCTATCGGGGTCGGCGTGCGTGCTGAATCCGCGAGTCCGCCGTGCCATCGCCGAACCAGCGCTCCCGTCTGCACTGTCCAAGCTGCATTGACGGGCACGTCCACACCGAGTTGCAGCAGTTGTTCCGATACGGCCGGCAGCTCCACTTTGGCGGACACGCCGCTCGGACCTTCGACGAAGAAAGGCTCGCGCTCCCGACCCACCATGAGCAAGGCGAAAGGACTGACGGAATACCTCACGTCGTGATCTGATCGTCGAAGAGATATGAAACCCTCCTGACGTCTGGTCCCCAGTGTGAGTCGGCCACCGCTTTCCAGCGCTGGAAATCCGTGGCGAAGAATGGCGTGTCGGTTGGTGAGCGCGACCCAGGCCTGAGCGCCGAGATCGTTGTCGTAAGCTCCTCCCACCCCGACCGTACGCTGGTCCGCCCATCGTACGATCGGATCAAACGCGACCGAGTCGCCGGTGCCGCGCTGCGGCGAGAGCCAGAGTGCTCGCAGTATGCCGGACGTGCCTGCAAGAGCCAGGCGTGCCTGAACGGTGTCCAGCACAAGGTGAGCGCTGTCGGGGGTGGGGCTCGCTGAAGACCGCCGAAGCCACGCCGGCAGTCGCGACTCGGTTGGCCTGACAGCACTTCGTAGAAGTTCCGCGGCGCCTGGTACGGCGTTCTGCGTGACGATCGCAGATGACACGGGAGGAAGGGGATGCTCCACTCGCACTCGCCGTGGCAGGCACGAGGACGGCGGAATTGCCCGAGCGGCGGCGGCTCCACGCTCGATCAACCGGGCGACAACGCCCGCGGAGAAATCGAGGTTGGGTATGTCCGAGACATTCGTGCTCACCTCGACGTCGCCTGGCCCGAGCGGAGGATGGGCATCGAGGAAGATGCGATCTATCAACATGTCGAGCGTTCCGCCCGCGGCGGCGCCCCTCGATGTGCTGTCACTCGTCCCGCTGCCATCGAGACGCGACAGGATGACACGCGTCGCACCGAGCTCACGTGCGAGGCGCACGGGGACATTCTCGCTGAGTCCGCCATCCACCAACTGTCGGCCATCGATAGTAACTGGCTCGAAGACGAACGGTATGGCGACACTCGCACGGATGGCTTGCGCGAGGTCGCCATGATCGAGCGTCACCCGCACTCCGGTGTGAAGGTCCGTTGCGACGGCACGGAATGGAATCGGAAGTGAATCGAAACTGCCGCGCGCGATCAGGTCGCCTCGCACGAGCAGAGCACTCAACAGGAGATTGATCGCGCCCTCGTCGGCAAGGCTCGTTGCGACGGCGAAGGTTCCTTCTTCCTGTCGCAGCAGCATGATGGGCGTCGGCTCGCCGGGGAGTTGGCTGCCAAGGAGCGATGCCCCCGAAGCACCCGAAATCGCGAACGCGCGCGGCGCGCGCGGCGCGTATCGCCCGATGTACGCACCGATATTGAACTGCTGGGTCAGGCGCTCGATCTCGACGCCCGAATAACCGCTCGCGTACATCCCGCCGACGATGCTGCCAATACTGGTGCCGATCACGATGTCAGGGACGATACCCAGCGAATCCAGCACCTTGATCACGCCAACGTGCGCCATTCCCTTGACACCGCCGCCAGGCAGGACAAGCGCGACCTTGCCGGCATGCTCCGTCGACGGGCACGTGGATGCCACCGGGGATTGCGCTCCGCACCACGCACAGATTGGAGACATCAGGAGGATGGCGATGAGGGCGCGTGAAGCCGTCGCCAGCGTGAACATCCTCGAAACCGGCGCGTTCATTGGAAACCGCAGCAGCTTCAAGAGCTGCCGGTTGCTCCGTACTCATCCCACAGGGTGGCCATCGCGCGCATGCCGAGCCTGAAATTCTCTTCGCTCATCCACTCGTTGGGCGCATGCGCATTCTCACCGGGTAATCCAAATCCCACTAACAGCACGGGAGCGCCGAGTATCCGCTCGAAGTCGCCGACGACGGGGATGGAGCCGCCTTCGCCCGTGATTACCGGTTCCTTCCCGAACGCCGCGCGCAACGCCCTCCGCGCCGCATCGTAGATCGGCCCATTCAGCTCGGCGCGCCACGGGCGTCCTCCGTGCAGATGCTGAACGGTGACCTTCACTCCCTTCGGCGCGACCTTCGCCACGTGCGCCTTCATCAGCTTTTCGATCTCGGCCGGATCCTGATCGGGGACGAGGCGGCAGCTCACCTTCGCCATCGCCCTCGCGGGCAGGACAGTCTTCGCGCCTTCGCCGGTGTATCCACTGAGCAGGCCGTTCACCTCGCAGGTGGGGCGAATCCAGAGCTTCTCGAGAGTGGTGTATCCCTTCTCTCCGCCGAGCACGGCGACGCCCGTCTCCTTCATGAGAGTCTTGTCGTCGAATGGAAGTGAGCGCATCTGCTTCCGGACCTTCGGATCCCACGCCCGCACTTTCTTGTAGAATCCCGGGATCGCAATGCGGCCGTCCTTGTCGTGGAACGTCGCGAGGATGCGCGCCAGCGCCATCGTTGGATTGACGATCGCGCCGCCGTAGCTGCCAGAGTGGAGATCGCTCTTCGGGCCCTGCACGTTGATCTCGAAGTACGCGAGTCCACGCAGTGAAGAGAGAATCGACGGCAGTCCGGGCGCGAACATCGACGAATCGGAGATCACGACCGCGTCGGCCTTGAGCAGCTTCTTCTGCTCTTCGACGAACGAAGCGAGATGCTCGCTGCCGATCTCTTCCTCGCCCTCGGCGATCACGACGACATTGACGGGAAGCTTACCGCGCGTGGCGAGATGCGCCTCGAGCGCTTTCACGTGGAGGAAGAGCTGGCCTTTGTCGTCAACCGATCCGCGAGCGAAGATCTTTCGGTCGCGCACCGTCGGCTCGAACGGCGGTGAAGTCCAGAGCTCGAGTGGCTCGGGCGGCTGGACATCGTAGTGGCCGTAGATGAGAACGGTCGGCCCTCCGGGCGCGTTCCTCCATTCGCCGACGACGACGGGGTGACCGGCGGTGGGATAGATCTTCGCCGGCACGCCGATTTTGTCGAGTGATGTCTTCACCCACTCTGCCGCCCGCCTCGTGTCAGCGTTGTGGTCCGAATTCGCGCTGACACTCGGGATGCGGAGAAACTCGAACAGCTCGTTGTGAATCCGCGGGTCATTATCGGAGAGAAACCTCTCGAGATCCGCCGGAATGGTTGTGTTACCGCGAGCAGTTTTGCTCGCGCCCCGAACAGCTTTGCTTGACTTGGTCATTGGCTGAGGCTCGTTTGTGTTTTCGTCATCGTAAAAGAGGTGCGACCAACAGGCAGGATCACCTGGCATTACTCGCGCCCGCAATCGCGCTTACGGCGGCCATGCCCGCAAAAGTCGCCACCAGGCAAAGCACGACGCTGCCAAGAATGTAGGTCGCGGCGCGCGCATATTCACCGCCCTCGATCAAACCCACGGTTTCGAAGCTGAATGTCGAAAAAGTGGTGAATCCACCACAGAATCCGACGACCAGGAGCGCTCGCAATTCGGCCGACGTCTGCATGTTGAGCAAATAGCGGACGAAGACGCCTATGAGAAAGCAGCCGGCGACGTTGACGAACATCGTCCCGACGGGAAAACCACTGGCGCTCGAGCGTTGGACCGCACCGCCGATCAGATAGCGCAGGGCTGACCCCACCGCCCCGCCTAGTGCAATCAGGAATAGGATCATCAGAAGTTTGAGATCTACGAGCGTTGCTGGAGCATGAATATTCCCTGTTCGGTGATGCGTCGCAATTCGACCGACAGCTTCGCCACGAGGCCCGCTGTCCCTGGGTCGAGCTCTCCATAGCCCTGGAGGCGTCGGCCCCCGAGGTCACTGAAGGATACGTCGGCAACCCGTAACGCGGATTCGATGCTCCACCGCGCCGACATGTCTTTCTGCGTTGACGAAATGCCGAGCTCGGCCAGCACATTGGTCATTCTCGATCTGAGCTGCCCAACGAGATCCTGAATCGACTTGCGCTCGACCGCTGAGAGATCGCTCGCTTCGCGAGCGAACGGTGAGTCGGATGAATCCGCCAGTCGCTCAACACTCGACAGAACGGAGTCTACCTGCGACATGACCGCCAAAACATGGCGGATCTGGTTGCCATTGAGGCGTGCCTGTTGACTACTCACGCGCCGATACCGATATCTTCCTGAGGGTTCCGCGGAAGAGTAGCGACCGTAGGAGATAGGAGGCGGCATGCATGGTTTCAAGGGCGAACGGGTTCTGATGAGGATCCATATCGGGGAGAGAGACAAGTACGAAGGTGAGCCCTTGTATTGGGCGATCGTGCAGCTGCTCAGGAAGCGGCATTATGCGGGGGCGACTGTCACCAAGGGAATCATGGCTTTCGGCGCAAGCAGCCGCATTCATACGGCGAAATTTCTGGAATTGTCGCTCGACCTTCCGATCGTCGTCGAATGCGTCGAAACCGAGGATAATATCAAGGCGATATTGCCGGAATTGGACAAGATGGTTGGAGGCGGTCTGATCACGCTCGAGCGAGTGAAGGTAATCATGTACCGCCCGCACAAAAACGAAGAAGAAGAGGCAGATGACTGGTCGATCGACGTGACGGGGTCATGGAAGACCCAGAAGACTTGAGCTGGGCGGACTCATCGTCTCGATGTCTTCTTCGGTTGTCTCGAAGCGAGGTCCCGCGGGCCAGACGTTAGAGTCCACCCAAGCTCCCTGTTTACGTGCTGGAGGCGCGCGCGGAGCGGGTGAGAAACAACACAAACTCCCGCTCCGGCTTACGCCGAGCAGGAGTCATCAACCGCTGATACTTTGCGGTACTTAAGGGCGAACTCCATCGCCACAGTGAATTACGTAAGGCTAGAGTGCGTGGGACGCGCAGTCAAGATTACCGACACTACCCGCGTTGGTAGGCAATAGCTTCATTGGAAGCATGCCCAATCGCCTCGCCAACGAAACGAGCCCCTACCTCCTCCAGCACGCCCATAATCCCGTCGACTGGTATCCGTGGGGACCCGAGGCGCTGGAGACGTCGAAGCGCGATGACAAGCCGATCCTGCTCAGCATCGGCTACGCCGCCTGCCACTGGTGCCACGTCATGGCGCACGAGTCGTTCGAGAACGAAGAGACCGCGCGACTCATGAACGACAACTTCGTCAACATCAAAGTCGATCGCGAAGAGCGGCCCGACATCGATGGCATTTACATGCAGGCCGTGCAGGCGATGACCGGCCAGGGTGGCTGGCCGATGACGATGTTCCTCATGCCCGACGGGAGCCCGTTCTACGGCGGGACGTATTTCCCGCCCGACGACAGGCACGGGCTTCCATCGTTCCGAACGGTCCTCCGGTCGGTGATCGACGCTTACGCAAAGAGACGCGAAAGCGTAGCACAGAGCGCGGACCGGCTCCGCCAGATCTACGAGAGCAATCTCGCCCAGACTCGGCCCGGCGGCGGCCTCACCCCGGAGCTGCTCAAGACCGTCTATCGATCGCTCGCGCAGCGCTACGACGCGCAGAACGGAGGGTTCGGCTCGGCTCCGAAATTCCCGGCGACGATGGTGCTCGATTTCCTGCTTCGCCACTGGAAGCGGACCGGCACCGACGAGGCGCTCGAGATGGTCGTGAATTCCTTCCGCAAAATGGCGCGCGGCGGAATCTACGATCAGATCGGCGGCGGGTTCGCGCGCTACTCGGTCGATGCGAGCTGGCTCGTCCCGCACTTCGAGAAGATGCTCTACGACAACGCTCTTCTCACGCGACTCGGTGCGAACCTGTGG
>JADGQV010000016.1 GCA_017881465.1 Gemmatimonadaceae bacterium | reverse complement strand
GCGGCTGGATAAATTGGCAGGAGCGCCATGCCAGCAACTCCGTTTCACTTCGGTCCCGGCCTTCTCATCAAGGCCGCCGCGCCACGACAATTCTCGATGGCGGCGTATTCGCTCGCGCAGGTCGTGATCGACGTCGAGTCGGGTTACTACCTGTTGCACGGCGAATACCCCGCGCATCGCCAGGCGCACACATTTCTTCTCGGCGGTCTGATCGGACTGTTGTGCGGACTGATCGTCTCCCGGGTCGGCGGGTGGTGGGCGCGACCCCGTGACGCGGTCCCCGAGGCGCTCGCCGCCGAGTTCCGCATGCCGGTGGCGGTGGTGAGCGGAATCTTTGGCGGGATCTTCGACTCGGTGCTCGACGGCATCATGTACTCGGACATCCGTCCCTTCCGGCCATTCACCGACACGAATCCGTTGTACGAGCTCGTGAGCATCCGGGCGCTTTACCTCTTCTGCACCATCACCGGTCTCGTGGGTGCGGCGCTGCTGCTGGCCCGGGAACGACGGTCGAGACGGTTCTGAGTGAAAGAGAGCGTCAGGGAGCCCTCCAGCCTTCTACACGATCACGCCGCCCAGCAGCACGCGAACGTCTTCATGAGAGCGTTTTCGTACCCGGCAAGCCAGCTGCCGATCAGTTTCGAAAAAGAAATCGAGCTCGCCGACAGGGTGCTGATAATGGACGGCATCCTGTTCATTTTCCAGCTGTACGAGCGCGAGCAGAAGATGACGTCCAAGTCGGGCGACCTCGAGAAGTGGGTCTCCGGTCACGTGGTGAGGAAGGGGGTGAAGCGGATCCAGAACACCCGCGCCTTGCTCGGCGCCTACGTGGGTCTATCGTTGGTGAATCACTTCGGGCACCGCATGCTGGTCTCGCCGAAGGAGCCTGATTCGTTGGTCAGCATGATCATCTACCGCGTGCCCCAGAAATCGCGCGCGTTCCGCGCGGCGCGGTTCAAGAAAAGCCGGAGTGGTGGCTTCGTCCACGTCCTGAGGGACGCCGACTACTTCGAGATCTGCCACCACTTCGTCACTCCCGCGGAGCTGCTCGACTACTTCAGCTTCCGGCGCAACATTCTTCTCGATTGGGATCCGCCATCGACCGCCGTAAGCGAGTCGGCGTTGATCGGACAGTACCTGCTGGAAGATTTTTCGTCGCCACCCGATCCCAGATTCGAGAGGGCGGCGCTTTCCCGTGGGGGGCCGACCGCTTGCGAGTTCTCCTTTGTGCTGGACACCCTCGCGAGCAAGATCGCGGCGCAAGAGGGAGAGTACGCCGACTCCGACTGCTACGAGATTCTTTCCCAGCTCGCGCTTCTCGGGCGGCACGAGCTGCGCGCTCTCAAGCTGGAGCTGCGTCTGGCGCTCGAAGCGGTGCGTGCCAACAAGTTCGAGCTGCCGTACCGAATCGCGTCGGAACGGACGGGATGCGGATTTCTCATCTTGCCCGTGACGAGGGAGTTTCACGACCGCGCATTCAACGCCTTGCGAAGTCTCTCGCTCGCATCCAAGCACGAGCTCGATCTGGAAAGACAGGTCGGGATCGGAATGTGGAAGAACAGCGAGTTCGTCGACATTGAATGGATTTTTCTGGAGGGAAGCAATCCTCCGGACCCGGATCTCGAGGGGCGGCTGGCGTTCAGTTATCCGTTCCGAAGGACGAGCGAGCAGAGGCTGCCGCCGATTTTCACCTGACCGATTCCGAAGGAGGTTCGATGCTCGGATCGATGGACATCGTCGCGTTCGTTCCCACCAAGAGCCGTGAGAGCGCGCGCACGTTCTATGAGAAGACGCTCGGGCTGCGCTTCGTGAGTGACGACCAGTTCGCGCTGGTTTTCGATGCGAACGGCGTGATGGTTCGGGTCGTCGACATCTCGAGCGTGCCGGGGTTCCAACCCGCGCCGTTCACCATACTCGGCTGGAGCGTAAGCGACATCGGCAAGGCCGTGAAAGGCCTTCAGAAGAAGGGCGTAAAGTTCGAGCGCTACCCCGGGATGCAGCAGGATCAGCTCGGCGTCTGGAACTCGCCGAACGGCGCGAAGGTGGCGTGGTTCAAGGATCCGGATGGCAACGTGCTATCGGTAACGGAATAGCTCGTCCGAAAACCGTCCGCTGCCGCTGCGATTGACCAGATGTATAATCGGAACAACCACTGCCATTTCATGGTCTAATGGAGATCCCCCACCGAGAATCACGATGAAACGCTCTCTGCCCAGCTTCGTCGCTGTTTTGGCCGTAATTACGATCGCGCTCGTTCTCTTCGCCGCAAAGCTCACCAACGGTGCTTCCCGCTCGGCGGATGGGCCGGTGAGCGCGCCGTCATTCGACGCGCGTGTCATGGGCGGCGCCACCGAGGACACCGCCGTGTTCGCCGGCGGGTGCTTCTGGGGAGTCGAAGCGGTGTACGACCACGTGAAGGGAGTCAAGCGCGCCATCTCGGGTTACGCCGGTGGCGATGTGGCGAGTCCCTCGTACGAGCAGGTGAGCACGGGTGACACGGGGCACGCGGAATCGGTGGAGGTCATTTACGATCCGTCGCAGGTCACCTACGGCAAGCTCCTCCAGATTTTCTTCTCCGTCGCGCACGACCCGACGCAGCTCAATCGCCAGGGACCGGACCGCGGCACCCAGTACCGCTCGGCGATCTTCTACAGGAACGCCCAGCAGCAGCAGGTTGCCGAGAGCTACATCAAGCAGCTGTCGGCGGCAAAGACGTTTTCACGTCCGATCGTGACACAGGTCGCGGCGCTCCGCGCGTTCTTCCCGGCGGAGGAGTACCACCAGAATTATCTGGCACAGCATCCGAACCAGCCGTACATCGTGATCAACGACCAGCCCAAGATCGCGGCGCTGAAGGCGCAGTTTCCGGATGTCTACCAGAACTAGACTTGAAACTGCAACTGAAAGTGGTGTGATGGCAAAAACAGTTGTTGACGCGACGAACCGGTTTCGAAACTTTCGAAAAACGGGGTCGTAGGGCGGGAAGTCCCCCACGTCCGGAGCATTGGATGAAGTACCGCGTCGTCGCCAGCTCAAGTCTCGTCCTCGCTATCGCCGCAATCGCCGCTCCGGCGGGCGCGCAGGACTCCGCGACGATGCACGTCACCGTTCACGTTCCGGATTCGGTCGCGCACGTGACGGACAGAGAGCTACCGAGTCACGCCCGCTTCGCGATCGTCAGCAGGGACGGACAAGCGGCGCTCCTGCTCATGGACACGACGATAGTCGCGCAGATGACCGACCGCGGACTCGCGCGCATTAACGCGCGAGAGACGGAGGAGGTTTTCCGCGACGTGGAGATCGGGAAGGGACCGCTCATGGAGAGTTTCTCGCCGGATGACGCGAAGGCGTTCGCCGCGAGAGCGCGCGCGGCCAGGGCGAACCTCGCTCGCTAGTCGCCAACAAATCCCTCTCCAGGCTTAGACTGCAACAGAGCGAGAGGTGAGCTGCCAGCTTTTCAAGTTGACGGCTATCAGCATCCGCGGATGCAGATGGCGCTGCCGCCAATGCTGCCATTCGTATGATTTGCACTGCTGCGGGCTTCGCTGGCGGAACGTAGATTCTGTGGGCTCGCCGCACTAATTACCCGACGCAGGTTTTGCCATGCATTTCCCCCCGGTCAACTACCTCGCAGTTCTCGTCGCCGCCATCGTGATCTTCATACTCGGCGGACTCTGGTACTCTCCCGTCCTCTTCATGAAGAAATGGGTCGCGCTCCAGGACAGAACCGAGGAGCAGATGCGAGCCCAGGCGGCGTCGGCCAACATGCCGCTCATGTATGCCAGCGCCTTCGTGACGGCCCTGATCACGGCCTGGGTGATGGCGCACTTGCTCGCGTACATGGCTTCCGTCGTGGACCCTTCCGTCACGAATCTCAATGCGGGGCACGGCGCGATCTTCGGCTTCGTCTGCTGGCTCGGCTTCGCGGCGCCGACCAGCTATGCCACCGCGCTTTTTTCCGGCAAGCCGAAGCAGCTGTGGCTAATTGATTCGGCCTACAATCTCGTTTCATTCGTACTCGCGGGAGCCATTCTCGCAGTGTGGAGATAGCACGATCTTCGTTCATCCAATCAGGAGGAGAGACATGATGTCCAAGTCACGCCTACACTGGCGGGCAACAGTCGCCGCTGCTGCAATGATTCTGGGAGCGGCATCGATCGCGGGCGCACAAAAAACCGACGCTTCGAAGAGCGTGCCAAAGGGGAAAATTACCCATGCGCCCTCGCATTTCAGAGTGATTGCTCCCGATCTGGAATCGAAGGCCCGCATCACGCTGGCGCACGTCTACAACGGGATGGGGTGCACCGGCCAGAACATCTCACCCGCGCTCCAGTGGCTCAACGCGCCGGTGGGAACGAAGTCGTTCGCCGTAACGGCGTACGATCCCGATGCGCCGACTGGCAGCGGCTGGTGGCACTGGGTGATGTACAACATTCCGGCATCAACCACGGAGCTGGCGGCGGGAGCAGGAAACGGCCGCAACGCGCCGAGTGGGAGCGCGGAGGGACTGACCGACTTCGGGACGAAGGGATATGGCGGACCTTGTCCGCCCAAGGGCGACAAGCCGCACCGCTATCACTTCACGGTGTTCGCGCTGAAGGTGGACAAGCTCGACCTTCCCGGGAACGCGACGGCTGCCATGGTTGGATTCAATCTGAACGCCAATAAGCTCGCGACCGCGCGCGTTACAGGCCTTTACGGACGGTAGTTGAGTCCGGAGCCGGCTTGAGGAGATCCTTCGCGTTGACGTAAAAGTTCTCGTCGACGCGAAAATCCTCGGGCCGGCTCAGCTTCGCGGCCACCGTCTTCCATGTCTCGGTTGGCTTGATCCACGAGTAGCTGCCCGTCGATGTCGTGACCTTCACCGGCATCGCAAATCCCGGCACGACATTGCTCCAGCGGTAGGAGAGCTTCTGTCCCTCGAGCTTGTACTCGAGCGTCGGAACCTTCGTCGTGCGCAGATATTCATCGAATACCTTGCTCAGATCCATCCCCGACTGGCGGCTGATGTAATCCTCCACCTGTTTGGTGGTCACTATCTGGTGCCAGAAGGTCTTGCCCAGCCCGCGCAGAATTCCGCGCCAGCGGGCGTCGTCGTCGACGAGCTGGCGAATCGTGTGCAGCAAGTTGGCACCCTTGTCGTACATGTCGCCTGAGCCTTCGTGGTTCACGCCGTACACGCCGACTATCGGCACGTCGTTTCTGATGATCTTGCGCTGCCCGATCGTGTACTCGGCGCCGGCCTTCTTCCCCTGCTGGCATTCCGTGTACAGGCCTTCCGCATAAGTCGCGAAGCCCTCGTGTATCCACATGTCGGCGGGGTCCTTCATCGTGATGCTGTTGCCGAACCACTCGTGCGCGCTTTCGTGGATGATGATGAAGTCCCACAACAGCCCGTGACCAGTCGCTGAGCGGTCGCGGCCGAGGTAGCCGTTCTTGTAGTGATTGCCGTAGGCGACCGCGCTCTGGTGCTCCATGCCGAGGTGCGGAGTCTCGACGAGCTTGTAACCGTCCTCGTACCACGGAAACGGACCGAACCAGCTCTCGAAGCACTGGAGCATCGGCTTCACCTGCTGGAACTGCTTCTTCGCGGTGTCGAGATGATAGTCGAGCGGGTAGAAGTCGAGCGTGAGCTTCCCCTTCTCTCCCTGGTAGACGTCGCCGAAGTGCGCGTAGTCCCCGGCGTTGACGGCGATGTCATAGTTGTTGATCGGATTCCTGACGAACCACTCGTACGTCGTAGTGCCGTCGCCATTCGGTGTCGTGCCGCGCAACCGCCCGTTCGAGACATCGAACAATGAGTTAGGAACCGTGATCGCGACTCGCTGGCTATCGGGCTCGTCGGAGTAGATGTCCTTGTTCGGCCACCACACGCTCGCGCCCAGACCTTCATTGGCGGTCACTACCCAGTCGCGAGCCAGGCTGTCGCGCGCCCACACGAATCCGCCATCCCAGGGCGCATGGGTCGCGACGGTCGGCTTGCCGTGATAATAGACGGAGATCGTCTTCTTCGCTCCGCGCCTCTGCGGCGCGATCAGCGTGACGAAGAAAGCGTTGCCATCGCGCCGAGCGCTCAGCTCCAATCCCTCCTGCACGATGCTGTCGACGACGAGCGGCATCTGCAGGTCGATCTGCATCTCGCGGCCTGGGGCTGGCTTGAGCACGCGATAAGTAATCGCGTTGTAGCCGGTGATGCTGCTGTCGCCTGGATTCACCTTGACGTGCAAGTCGTAGAATGCGACGTCCCACCACGCGCGCTGCGGCGTGTTGGATCCACGGATCGTATCGGCGTGGGTGAACACCGGTGCGGCGCGCACGGCCTGCGCTCCCAAGGCGAGCGGAGCGCAGAAGATCGCGGCGGCGGCAATGAGAGATAGTCCTTTCATTCTGGAAATCATGTGGCTGAAACCCGGCGCACAGCGGATTGCGTCACGGAACGCGCGGTCTCCCAGCCGGCTTGATCTCGTACTCCTTTGGCGGCTCGGCGCCCAGCAGATTCCTGACGAAGTAGTCCCAGCGGCGGCGGACCATATAAGGCTCGTTCCCGAACCCGTGGGCGCGGTTGGGAAGCAGAATGAGATCGAAATCCTTGTTCGCTCTGATCAGCTCGTTGACGACGAGAAGCGTGTTGTACGGTGGAACGTTGTCGTCCATGGTGCCGTGTGCGAGGAGCAGCTTCCCTTTCAGATTCTTCGCGAGGAGCTGATTCGCCTCCGGCGCGTAGTTGTCGCTGCTGTCCGTGGTGCGAACGAGCAGGCCCTGGTACCTCTCGCCCCAGTCGTCTTCGTACTCGCGCTGATCGTGATTGCCCGCTTCAGAGATCCCGACCTTGAAGAAGTCCGGGTAGCGGAACATCGCATCGGCGGCGGCGAATCCACCGCCGGAATGTCCATAGATTCCGGCGCGGTTGAGGTCGATCCACGGATAGCGGCGAGCGAGCTCCCTCATCCCCGCGACCTGATCGGGGAGCGTGTTGTCGCCCATCCTCCCGAAATAGGCGTCGTGGAACGATTTCGATCTCCACGGCGTCCCCATTCCGTCTATCTCCACGACGATGAATCCCAGCTCGGCCAGCGCCTGCGCATCGCCGCGCGCCGGTGAGAAGCTGCGGCCACCAACGCTGCCGGTCTGGGGACCGGGATAGACGTGGTTGACGATCGGATATTTCCTGGTGCGATCCAGATTCGTTGGCACGTACATGAGGCCGTAAAGATCGGTCTTGCCGTCGCGCGCCTTGACCGTGATGGGCATCGGCGGCTTCCATCGAATCGCGCGCAACCCCGCAATGTCCGCCGTCTCGAGCGTGACTATGCTCTTCCCATTCAGATCGCGCACCACCGTGACGGGTGGCACTTCAGGCGTTGAGTACGCGTCGAGGAAGTACTGGCCGGATGGTGCCAGTGTGATTTCGTGATCGGCGTTTTCAGGAGTGAGAAGAGTCAGGCCTTTTCCATCCATTCCGATTTTATAGAACTGACGGAAATACGGATCGCGTCCGCGCTCCTTCGCGTTTCCGACGAACCACAGAGTTCTGCTCTTCTCGTCGACTCGACGCAGCTGCGCGACGTTGCCTTCCCCGCTCGTGATCTTGCTCTTCAACTGGCCGGTCGTGAGATCGTAGAGATAGAGCTGGCCCCAGTCGTCGCGCTCCGAGAACCAGATCACTTCGTTAGACGCCGGAAGAGCGCGCCAGTTGACCATTCCGTTCCCGGACTCGTACTGTGTCGCGACGTCTTCCCGAAAGACATCGCGAACACTTCCGTTCGCCACATCGGCAACGCGGAATACCTCGTGCTTGTGGTCGCGCGATGTCGAGACGAACGCGATGTGCGAGCCATCGGAATACCATTGTACATCCGCCCACTCGCTGCCTCGGCAGATGACGTGATCGCAGAGTGTAGAGCGGTGAGGATCCGGCGGCATCTGGAACCGCACGACGCGCGGCGTGTCGACATCGATCACAACGCGCTGGATCATCGCGATCACGCTGTCGCCAGGCAGCGGATACTTCCACGCCTGAAGTTCTGGATGGCCGACCTTCGTGTTGACGAGATACATCTCTCCGACCCGGCGCTCGTCCTGCTGGAAGGTCGCGATCTTCCGCGAATCCGGCGACCAGACGAGAACGGGCCTATCGCTTTTCACCCAGCCGGCGTTGTCCGTCGCGTAGCCAAAGTCTTTCTGCCCATCGGTGGTGAGCTGAGTCTCGCGGGCCGTCGCGACGTCGCGCGCCCACAGGTTGTAGTTGCGGATGAAGGCCGCGCGCTTGCCATCCGGCGAGACGGACTCCGTCCGCGGTCCGAACGTCCGCGACGCTTCGGCCTGGAGCCGCGCTACTTCGCGCGGATCGAGCGCTCCACCGCAGCGATCTGTTTCGGGGCTGCAGGGGATTCGACTCGCGCGTGCTGGATCGACGAGGATGAATTGACTCTTGCCGCGGACACTGGTCCGATATCCAAACCGGTCGCCGGTCAGCCAGATGGGTTGGACACCCATTCCGCTGACGAGTGGCAACACGTTCTCTCGCAGAAATCCCTCCGCGCGCGCGTAGTCCGCGGCGGTGACGACAGGCGCTTGCTGCGCATTAGCCTGTAGTGAGAACAGCGCGACACCGATTGACCCTGCGGAGAGTCTGATTACTGCACGAGTGCGTACTACCCGACGGGTGCGCACGGGTTAATTCCCGCCGCTCGCCTTGGTTGCCGCCGGAGTGCGCGGCCACACGTTGTCCGTCAAGTCACGATCCGGGAATCTCCCGTTCGGATCCAGCGTGATCTTCGTGATCGCGCGTCCGCCGAAATCCAGATTCGCGGTGAAGGTGCGATTGCCGGGGAACCAGACATCCACCGGCCAGGTGACGACCGCCGTGGTGGCGTCCGCCATTCTGCTGTTGGCCATGGGCCTGATCGCGGCGCCTGTCGCCGCGAATTCGACCTTCAGGATGACGGGCGAAGGCATCTGTCCGTTCTGTCGGATCGTCACCGCGCTGCGCCGGCCGGATGTCTGCACATTCTGAATGGAGCCATCGACTGACTCGGTCGTGAACAGCCAGTAGTTCCAGAACCAGCCGAGGTCCTGGTGGAGCGCGCTGCTCATGAAGTTCGCGTAGTCCCACGGAGACGGATGCTTGAAGCGCCATGCCTTGGCGTAATCGCTCATCGCGTGCCACACCGCGCTGTCGCCGACGACGCCACCAAGCGACGAGAGCATGAGCGGCGCTTTACCGTACGCCTGAAAACCGTAAAGTGGGCCGGCGTAGTTTCCATCCCACATGAGTGGCGGCTCCAGCTCGTTGCCGCTGATGCGTCCGTAGGAGATGCCCAGGCTGTCCAGTTTGTACGGCTTCTTCTCGCGGTCGGCGTCGGAGAGGATGTTCATGTACTGATTGAATCCCTCGTCCATCCATCCGTACCAGGTCTCGTTGACGCCGACCATCATCGGCCACCACTCGTGTCCGGTTTCGTGGTCCGCCGCGAAAACCGCGGACATGATGAACATCGGGTATTCCATTCCCAGCTCCGGTCCATCGACCATCGTCAGCTGCGGGAAGGCGTAGGGCATCCAGAGCTTCGAGTAGAACTCGAGCGCGTGGCGGACCACGCGCGGTCCATTGGCGTACGCCTGGGTGTGGCCAGGGAGGTAGAGAACATTGAAAGGCACAGGCCCTCTTCCCGGGATCGTGGCGCGCGACGCGTCCCAGACGAACTGGTTCGCGGTCGCCCACGCGAAATCTCCAACGGTGTCAGCGACGAAGCGCCAGACGAGCCGTCCATTCGTCCCTGCCGCGGTTGATTTCCCCGGACCACGCTCGGCGGCCGAAACGATGGTGCGTGTGGAATCCGATTCGAGGACGTGCGACAGCCGCTCGCGCGCGGCCGGCGTGAGAACTTCCGTCGGATTCTGGAGCACGCCCGTCGCGCCGACTATCCACCCCGCCGGCACATCGATGCTCACGTCAAAGTGGCCGAAGTTGTTGTAGAACTCGCCGTTGCCGAGGTACGGGTCGGTGTCCCATCCTCCCTCGCGGAGATCGTCGAAGACAGCAACTCGAGGATACCATTGGGCGACCTGGTAGAGCGTATCGGCCCAGCGGCCCATGCGGAATCCACGCGGACCTTCGATGCGCGGGACCTGGAAGCTCCAGTCCGCCTCGATCGTCCCGCTCGAATGAGGAGCGATTGGCGTCGACAGAGCGATGCGCGCCGAAGTCTGTGCGAGGGTTCGGGAGAGAGGAGGCATTCGGCGCGTCATACCCGGAATCGGAGTTCCCAGTGTGTCGGTCACCGGAAGTGTCTGACCGTTGACGACGAGTCTCGTGATCTTCATTCCGTCGGTGAGGGCATCCAGCGAGCTGGCGCGAGCCGCGCCAGGCCTGAAGATGTTCTGATCGAGTCGCAGCACCACCGATCGCATGGCCGAGTCGCTGTTGTTGCGAAAGGTGACGGTCTCGCGCCCAGAGACGACGGATGTCGCGGAGTCGAGGCGAGCGTTGATTTTGTAATCGGTCCAGAGCTGCCAGTAGTTGCGACCCGGGCGGCCGGTGGAGTCTCTCGTCCCCGCGGCAAATGCGCGCCGGATCGTGTTCGTCATCGGAATGTCTCGACGCACCGGACGGTCGGGAATTCTCGCTGGTGCGCTGGGCTGAGATCTCGCAGCGCCGGGGGGAGCCGCGGCCGTGGCTTGAGCCGTCGAGGATGAAGGAGCGAGCGCGAGGACAGCGGGGACGGCGAGAACGATCAACATTCGAGCGGACATTCTTACTCCAAAGAGAGAGACGGCCGCTTACGGAGCAGCCAAAGCGGCCCGGCGAAACAATTTAGCGCAGGGATAAGTAGTTGACGAACGCACGAGAGCATATCATTGGGCCATGGACTTCAACCTCGAGGAAGCGATTCCGGTTCTGGAGCGGACGCCGTCCGTGCTGTCGACGCTGCTCGACGAGCTGCCGGAGGATTGGACGCGGGTGGACGAGGGACCGGACACATGGAGTCCCCGGGAGGTCGTCGCGCACCTCATCCATGAGTGATCTGCGCCTATCGGATCAAATCGCCGGTCAGTCGGGCGAGGGCATCCTCCTTCTCTCCAGTTTGTTAACCGCTCTCAGGAGTACGATCAAATGCGCTACGTGATGCAGCAGAAGCTGCTGTCGCTGGCAGATAGTTTCACGATCAAGGACGAGAACGAGCGGGACGCCTTCCTCGTGAAGGGGAAGTTCTTCAGCTTCGGCGACAAGCTGTCGTTCCAGGATGCTGCCGGCAACGAACTGGTCTATATCGACCAACGGATGCTGAACTGGAGCCCGACGTATGAGTTGTGGCGAGGCTCCGACTTACTTGCGGTCGTAAAGCGCGAGTTGTTCTCATTCATCCACCACCGGTTCACGGTCGATGTTCCCGGTCCCGACGACCTCGAGGCCGAGGGCGATTTTCTGGATCACGAGTACGCGTTCACGCGGGGTGATCGCGTCGTGGCCACGGTGTCCAAGCGCTGGTTCACCTGGACCGACACCTATGGAATCGAAATCGCGGATGGCGAGGATCCGGTGCTGATCCTAGCGAGCGCCGTAGTCGTCGACATGGTCTGCCACGGCGACAACAAACGGCGGTAGTCGTTCTCGCGCTTCTCCGACCGCAATTGCCGCTGTTCTGCGGTGTTGCGCAGTTATTGATCGGCGCCGGTCAGTCGGGCCGGGCAGTCTTCGGGCGCTTGCGATATGCGGAATCAACTGCCTTCGCCATCACGCCACTTATTGGCGTCCCGAAGTTTGCAGCTGAGAGCGGATAGCTTTGGTCAGACTGACAGCTCACCTCTCGTTCAGTTGCAGTTATGCAGAACTACCGGGACCCCAGCTGAAAATCGTGCTCCAGCACCATGTTCGCCGGAAAAGCGAGCTTCTCCTGCACGGTGTTCTTTCCAGCCATCCCGACCTTCGCCGTGATCTGCGCGTTACGCGTGAATCCGCACATCATGTAGGACCCATCGCTGTTGGAGTCTGTCTCGACGGTCCGCTGCTGGTTGGTGGAAACCAGGCGGCCATTCTGCTCCACCCAAAGGATCTGCCAGGTCGCCCAGACGTGAGCCAGCGGTACCGGCCTGCCCGCGGCGTCTCTCACATAGCCGGCCATGAATCCCTGGGCCTCGGTCCCGGTTTCATTCTGCCCGCAGAGGCGTTTGCGCAGCGATTCGTACGATGGAATGATCACCGATGCCTGGCCGTGCGCTCCGGCCGGCATCGAGATGGACTGCCGGCGCTCCGCGATGTGGAAGAGTCGAAGCCGCGGATGCTCGAACACGATGGTGTCGTCGAGCGCACCATCGATCGCGAGCTCATATCCTCCGCCGGACCTCGTTTGCGTCTTGAAGCGACCGCCACCGGTCGAGACCTGGACGCCGCTCAACGCCCTGCCGGTCGTGCTGTCGTAGACGATGCCCGTGAGCATCGACTGACGTGCGGCTGGCGGCGAATCGACCGCCGGTGCGCTCGCGGGCGACGGCGCTGCGGCAGCCCCCGTTGAAACGGGCGGCGTCCCGGCTGGACGCGCGGCCCCTCCGACTTCCTGGTATCCGACGAGTGTGTCGCGCGAGACGGCCGGCGAGCCGACGTCGGTCGAATTCACGCGCGCGATGCGCGGCATCCTGATGTACCAGCGCGGAACGATCCACTGACCGCCCGCGAGCTGCTCAAACTCGACGCGTCCCGTAGTTCTCGCGATGCGCAAAGGAATCGGCAGGTTCACGTAATCGAAGCTGAGAGAGCGAAGCGCGTTCGCCTTTGGATCGAGCCAAAGAACTCCGGTGAGCTCCGGTTGCGCCGCCACCCTTGCGGGCTTGAACTCGAGTCCCGTCAGTCCGGTCTCCGGACCGTAGCCGCGAATCGCGGCGTAGCAGTGCGACCTCACGAACTGGTCCGACAGCATCGTCGCTGCATCGGGCGCGCGATAGACGTCGTTGTTGGAGGCTTCGCCACGCTTGGCAGAATCGACCTGATCCCACGAGATGCCCGTCACCGGACGGCGCGAGATTCGGGTGCGCTGCTCAGCGCGCTCGGAAACGATGGCGAGGTTTCGATCGAGCACGCGCTCGTACAGGTCTACGTCGAGAGGCACCAGGCCCTGTGCTTCGGTCATCGCGCTGGCGGTCAGCGCCTTCTTCAACTCCACCCACAGATCGCCCGCCGGAGTTCCCGGACCGGTGAGCTGCTGGCAGGCCGTCTCGCTTCGCGGCATGATCGGCGCCGGAGTTCTCGTCGGCGCCATTCCCACTCGGACTAAGACCGGCCGATCGCCAAGTTGGAGCTGCACCGACGTCCACGTATCGTATCCAACCTTGTCGGCGCGCACGCGATAGGGGCCGCGCGCAGGAGCGCGAAGATCGGTACGTCCGCGCTGATCGCTGAAGCCGCCGCCGAGTGAGATGGCTGCCGCCGAATCGAGGAGCGAGACGTTGGCGCCCACAATGGGCTTACCCGTGGATGCTTCGACGACTTCGACGCGCACGTCCTGTGCGCCGGCGCGGCCACCGGCCGACAGAATTGCCGCAGTTAGAGCGATTGACCGCAGTTGCATTGAGTCCAGCGATTAGTGGGGCACGATGAGACGACAGGCCCGAGCGAGGCTCGGCCTACATCAAAGGACGCTCCATCGGGTCCAGGGTTTTGCTTTGTTCCCAGGCACTCCTGGAATTGAAATCCAACTGAAGACTACCGGCCGGGGGCGGTCGGCCTTACGGCCTGGGGCTACGGGCCGGCTCCAGATGCAAATGGGGCTAGCCCGCAGCCCCTGGCCGGCCCGCCCATGGCCCCGGCAGGTGGCCTTCGTTTGCAGTTCTTCGACTCCAACTCGACGTGGTAGGCCGGATCGGAATCTTTATCGCCAAAATGAGTGACCGGCCGAGCTTGGGCCTCGTCAATTCGGGGGACAAACATGTCCCCGAACTCGAGGGGAGGGAGAAGTTGTCGTCTAAAGTCGTCTGGTCAATCGCGCTGCTCGCGCTCGCGGCATGCGCCGGGAGCAAGCCGCCTTACGTAGTGGGAGCTGCCGGGCCCTGGAAGCAGGGTTACGGGCTTCAGAATCTGCAGGGCGTGGAGCTCGCAGTCGAAGAGATCAACAAGGCCGGCGGCATCGACGGTCACCAGCTCAGGGTGATTCCGCGGGATGACGACGGTGACGGCCCCACGGCCGCAAGAATCGCGCAGGATTTCGTGGCGACCCCCTCCATCTCGGCGGTCATCGGACACGTGAACTCGTCCGGCATGCTGTCCGCCGCCCCCGTTTACGATGGGCAACTGGCCGCGGTAGCGACGAGCGCCACATCCCCCGACCTTAGCGGCATCTCGAGCTGGGTGTTCCGCATCATATCGAGCGATTCCCTCAACGGAATCGCGCTCGCCAACTTCGCGTCGAAGTCCGGGCTGCGCACTCCAGCGACCGTGGCAGTGCTCTACGAAAACAATACCTACGGCCGCGGGCTGGCCGATTCGTTCCGCCGCTCCTTTCACGGCGAGATCCTGAGTCTCGACCCGATCAACGCGGATATGCCGACGGCTGAGCCCTACATATCGTATCTCAAGGCGCGGAAGCCGAAGATCGTGTTCGTCGCGGGCCGCGTCGCATCGGGGCTGAAGATTCTGCAGGAGGCGAGGCGCCAGGGTTTCAACGCGACCTTCGTCGGTGGCGACGGATGGCAGGGAATCCTCGCCGACACCACGACATCCGAAGGGGCCTACATCGGGATGTCGTTCACGGCGGAAGACCCCTCACCGGCGGCGCGCACCTTCGTTGCAGCCTTCAGGAAGAAATTCAATACGGACCCTGACGCGCACGCCGCGCTCGCGTACGACGCGACCCGGCTCATCGCGCAGGCGCTCAAGGCGAAAGGTCCGGATCGCAGAGCAATCCGCGACTATCTCCATTCTCTGAACCGTGAGACCGCGTATCAAGGGTTGACGGGCCCAGCCTTCTTCGAGGACACCGGCGATCCGGTCGGCATGCGATTCCGCGTTCTCCGCGCTCACGACGGTCTGCTGACCGTCGCGGAGGCCAAATGAGGCTTACCTTCAAATTTCAGACGATTCGTCAGGTCCTGGCCGTCGGCTTCTCGTTCCTCATTCTGTTGCTGCTGGGAGCGGGAGCGGTGGGCTGGATCTCGATGGCACAGATGGCAGATCGTGTAACTGAGACTCTCGCCGACGCGCAGCAGGACGCGAAGCAGGCGTCTGACTTCTCCAATGTCGTCACGCAGGAAATACAGGCCGCGAACACGTATCTCAGCGATCAGGACGCCAAGTCCGACGCTGACTTCCGCCGCCTCGGCTGGGAAGCGCACCGGCTGCACCGGAATTTCAACGCCCGGCGCGACGTCGCCGAGCAGATCGCTCGCACGGTGGCAATCGACACGACGCTGGCGCGCGTAGAATCGTCATTTGCGCTGTCGCACAGGTTGACCGACCTCGGGCGTCTCGACGAGGCGCATGCGGAGGCGCAGAAGGCGCGCAAGATGGTGCCTGGGCTACTGGAGCAGTTGACCGGCCTCGAGCATTCCCGCGCGCAGCAGCTGGCCGGGATGTCGGCCGATCTCCGCGGTCAGGCGATGGCGCGCTCCCGTATTCTGGTGTCCGTCATCAGTGTCGCGACGCTTCTCGCCCTCATGATTGTCCTTCGCACCGGTCGCGCAGTCGGCCGTCCTCTGCGGGCGCTCGTCAGGCACGCGGTGCAACTGAGCCACGGCGACTTGCAACAGCGCACCGAAGGCGAAATGCCCGGCGAGTTCCGCACTCTCGCCGACGCGATGAACCACGCGACGATTGCGTTGTCACGGATCGCATCCGGCGCGGCCAAGACGGCTGACGAAGTGGCGCAATCCGCGAGCGACCTCCTGTCGGCGTCGAAGCAGATTTCGGCTTCGGCCGGTGAAGTCGCGGATGCCGTGGAAGAAGTTTCACACGGCGCCGAGTCGCAGGTGGCACAGCTGCGCCAGGTGAACGAGGCGCTGGATGGAATTCGCACCCGCGGCGACAACCTGGTGGGTGGCGCGCAGGAAGTGCACGGACTCGCGAGCGCGATCGAAGCGGAAGCCGAGGCGAAGCGGATCGACATAGATCGCTCGCTCAAGATTCTGTTCGACGTGCGCACGATCGTCGAGCAGGCGGCGGGCCAGGTTCGCGAGCTGAACACGAGCGCCAACGAGATCAACAAGTTCGTAATCTCGGTCAGCCGGATCGCCGAGCAGACGAATCTTCTCTCGCTCAACGCGGCGATCGAAGCAGCGCGAGCCGGTGAGGCCGGTCGCGGCTTCGCCGTCGTCGCCGGAGAGGTGAGAAAGCTGGCCGATCAGACGCAGGCCGCAGCGGACGACGTAGTGAAGATGACCGAGAGCGTGATGACACGCGTCCTCGCGACTTCGAAGGCAATGGAGCAGGGCGTGAAACAGGTGGGCGAGATCGAGCTGGTGAGCCGCGAGCTGGATAGCGCGCTCACGACGATTCTCGCGGCAGCCGAGAGAACGCGAGCCGCCGCGTCGGCGGTGACGACGGCTGCAACCGAGAATGCGCGCGCAGTCGATTCGGCCGCCGCGAATCTCGGATTGGTAGCGCGCACGGCCGAGAGCCACGCGACGGCTGCGATGCAGGTGAGCGCGTCGACCGAGGAGCAGAGCGCGGCGTGCGAGCAGATGAGCATGGCATCCACGCAGTTGTTCCATGGAAGCCACGTGTTGAGGGATCTCGTCGGCGAGCTCAAGACCGAGACTCCGGTAACCCCGCTCGCAACCGAGGCTGTGGCGCAAGAGTCGCGGCATCCCAGGCTGACGCCGCCGCATCCTCAACCGCCGTTAGCAAGGAAGGTCGCGTAAGCGACCTTCTTTGTTTTAGCCTTCAGCCGCTTTTGACCTAGAATCCATCGCGCGCCAAGCAGAGCGGCATTCGCAGCGGCGGAGAAACTACTGCACGCAAGCCCCGCGCGGATCGGGCTTGGGCTTATCGACCACCACGCGATGATCGAGGTTGCCCACTCGGAGCGCGACGTCGTGCACCAGCTGCGCGACTTTGCGCATGTGCTCATAATCGATGTACTGGGGCTCGTCCGTTAGCTGGTGATAGTCCATGTGCAGGCCGGTCGTGAAAAACGTGATCGGAATTCCGTAGCGCGCGTACTCGTAGTGGTCGCTCCGGCAGTAGATGCGCTCCGGATGCCCATTCGCGTCAAACGCGTAGTCGAAGCTGAGTGGAGTCGACTCGCTCTTGTTTACCGCTTCCACGATGTCACCCAGCTCGGTCGAGAGCCGGCGCGATCCCACGAGCTGCAGATACGTCGGTCCGCCACCCACGAAATCGAACGCGCCGCCACGGCCGATCATGTCCATGTTCAGCTGTGCCACGATCGAGTCTCGCGGAACGGTGGGATTGTCCGTGAAGTATCGCGATCCCAGGAGGCCCGCCTCTTCTCCCGTGTGCCAGACGAAGATGAGCGACCGGCGAGGCCTCACGCCGGACCTGGCGAACGCCTCCGCGATCTCGAGCGTCCCGACCGAGCCCGACCCGTCATCATCGGCGCCGTTGAAGATCGAATCTCTCCGCGGCGGCCTGATGCGACGCAGGCTGTCCACATTGACATGAATCGACGCTCGCTCGACGGGCGTCAGTCCCCCGCCCGGGGTGCCGGGCGTCGCGTGCGTCCGGGCTTCGACGATCCTGTTCGCCATGATGTTGTAGGCGCGCAGGGAATCGTGATCGAGCGCGCCCGCGAACCGGAATCCGAGGTGATCGTTGTGCGCGCCGATCGCGACGTACTCGCCGCGCAGGGCCGCATCGGTTCCTGGAATGATCCCGATGACGTTTCGCGCGGGAGCGGCCGAGCGTGTGAATGCAATCGAGGAGAAGCGGATCCAGCGCCCGGGCGTTCCGGTTTTCATCGTCAGCGGATCGCCGCCGATGAGACGCGCGGCGACCGCGGGAGACACCACCAGGTTGACTCGCGCCGGATTCGTATCCGTCGACATCGTCACCGCGTATGGCCTGACGGTCCGCGGATCGTTGGCCGTGATGATCGCTTTCGCCGCCGCGTAGCGGGCAATGATCGCACCCGGGTTCCGCTGAAGCGGTGTCCGAATCGCGAGCAGAATCGCCTTCCCCGCCGCCTGGTCCGGCGGAATCAGCGTCGTCGTATCGGACAGATCGCCACCGTACACGACCTGCAGGCTGTCGACGGGAATGGCGCGCCCCGATGCGGGGAAGCTGGTGATGTAGTCGGTTCCGAACGCGAGCGGCGCGCCGTCGAGGAATACCTGCGCACCCGGCGACAGAGAGACGCGATACGCTGGCACGTCCTGGAAGTAGCTGCCGCCCATACCGCCGGGCTGGATTCCGAGCTTGGACAGCTCGTTCGCGATGTACAGGGTGCCCTTGAGATTTCCTTCTGTCCCGAACTGCCGGCCCATCATCGAGTCGTCGGCGAAGATGTAGAGTCTGGTATTCAGATCCTGCGCGGTGATCGCGGGACTCGTGCTACCGGCTTGCCCAACCTGCATCGCCGTCGTGCAGCCCATCGCCAACGCTCCCACGATGGGGTAAAGCCTTCTCGCAATGCTCACGTCCGCTCCTTGTCGCGCGTTTAGTTGCCGTCTTCGAGTAATACGGGTGGATGGATCAGCGCGCTGAATCTGTTCATCGGCCGAACAGGGAGCAATGCGATGACCGAGCATCGAGTTGAAGAAGCAACAGCGACCTGACGCCTCTAACCTCGTTCAATTCGCAGTTGCAGTGCTTTGCGACCGAGAGACCGCCATTCGACGAAATTGGGTCAACAAACAATGACATTTGACCCCCTAGAGCGTCTTAAGGCATGCGCATCCTCGTCGCTGAAGATGACTCCGTTGCAGGCGATGCGGACGCCGCCGGTCGATGCGATCGTGCTGGACATCAACATGCCCGGCGGGTCAGGAGAAGACACCTTGAGAAAGCTCAAGATGTCGACGCGCACATCGGCCATCCCCGTCATCATCCTGAGCGGGAGCATAGACGCCGCTGGGCCGGAGAGAGTGCGGTCGAATGGCGCTGCCGCAGTCCTGTCGAAGCCGCTCGTGCCGGAGGAGCTTTTCCAAGCTCTCGACGCCGCACTCTGAGAGCGCCGGCGGGCCTTTCTTCGACCGCCCGCATCCGCTCTCTGGCAGCGATTGCCGTGTAAGTTTCAAGGGAGAGGCCGATCCCGTGAATTCCGCATCCTCCCCAACGCAAGAGAAATCAGCGTCGCCAGCCGTGGTCCTCCTCAGCGGTGGACTCGACTCGACGACCGTGCTCGCGATTGCACGGAGCGAAGGCTTTGCCGTCCATACGCTCACGTTCAGATACGGTCAGCGGCACTCGGCTGAGATCGACGCGGCAAAGAGAATCGCGCGAAGCGCCGGCGTCGCGCGCCACCATCTGGTGGAGATCGATCTCACTCTCTTTGGCGGCTCCGCGCTGACGGCTGACATACCGGTCCCCAAGGATCGGGACCTCGCGCCGTCCTCGCGCTCCGCGAAGGAGATTCCCATCACCTACGTCCCGGCGCGGAACACAATCTTCCTCTCCTATGCGCTGGCGCTCGCCGAGGTCGTCGGGGCATCAAACATCTTCATCGGCGTGAACGCGCTCGACTACAGCGGCTACCCCGACTGCAGGCCCGAGTACATCCAGGCGTTCGAGAAGATGGCGAATCTCGCCACACGCGCGGGCGTCGAAGGGAGAACGCGCGTCGTGATCCGTACTCCTCTCATCGCTCTCTCCAAAGCCGCGATAATCAAGCTCGGCACCTCACTCGGCGTCGACTACTCCCAGACCACGAGCTGCTACGATCCGGCGACGAACGGCGAAGCGTGCGGACGGTGCGACGCGTGCCAGCTCCGCCTGAAAGGATTCAGCGAGGCTGGACTCGAGGATCCGATCAGTTACGCGACCGCGAGGAGCGCGACCGGAGGCAGAGCGCATTGACCTACACGGTAAAGGAGATTTTCTACACGCTCCAGGGCGAAGGCGCGCAAACCGGGCGCGCAGCGGTGTTCTGCCGCTTCTCCGGCTGCAACCTGTGGTCGGGGCGGGAGGAGGACCGGTCGCGGGCGGTTTGCAAGTTCTGCGACACCGATTTCGTCGGAACAGGACCGGACGGCGGCAGATTCAGGAGCGCCAAAGAGCTTGCGGACGCAATCGATCGATGCTGGGCAGGAGAAGGTCATAACGCAGACGAGGACGACCCTTCCCGACGCTCAGCCGGCCTGCCGAAGAAGTACGTGGTCTGTACCGGTGGTGAGCCGCTGCTGCAGGTGGATGAAACTCTGATCTCCGAGCTGCACCAGCGGGGCTTCGAGGTCGCCGTCGAAACCAACGGCACCCGACCTGCGCCACGATCACTCGATTGGGTCTGCGTCAGTCCCAAAGCGGGCGCGCCCCTGGTGCAGACGACGGGCAGCGAGCTCAAGCTCGTTTACCCTCAGGAGAATGCGCCGCCGGAAAAGTTCGAGCAGCTCGACTTCCGCCACTTTTTTCTGCAGCCGATGGATGGACCCGACACGGCCGGCAACACCGAGCGCGCGATCGAGTATTGTCTGCGCCATCCGCGCTGGCGCCTGAGCATCCAGACGCACAAGCTCGTCGGACTGAGATAGAGCTTCGCCCCCTTACGTTCGCAGCGCCGGTCCGAGAGCGCTCGGGCGCTGACTCCTCGGCGTCCGCTCCTTCACCTCGCTGTCGAACGCGTCGAGATACTTGATGCCGGAGCCGGTGTTGAATAGCACGACCCTTTCGTCGAGCTTCACTTTCCCGTGCTCGATGAGCTTGCGCAACGCCGGCACGCACGCGCCTCCCTCGGGCGCGGCAAAGATCCCTTCCCTGCGCGCCAGCTCTCGCGCCCCCGCGATCAGCTCCTCGTCCGTGACCGCGACGGCGGTCCCATCCGATTCACGGATCGCATCGAGAATGAGGAAATCACCGATCGCCTTCGGCACTCGCAGCCCCGAGGCAATCGTCGTGGCGTTCGGAAATTCCTCCGCGAAGCGTTCTCCTTTCTCGAAGGCGCGAACGATCGGCGCGCATCCGGCCGCCTGCACCGACACCATGCGCGGGCGCTTCTCGCCGATCCATCCCAGCTCCTGCATCTCGTCGAACGCCTTCCACATTCCGACTAGGCCTGTCCCTCCTCCCGTCGGATATACGATCACGTCCGGCAGCGTCCACGCCAACTGTTCGGCGATCTCGTAGCCGAGGGTCTTTTTCCCCTCCACTCGGTACGGCTCCTTGAGTGTCGAGACATCGAACCAGCCTTCCTCTTCCTTTCGTCTCGCCACTTCAGCGCCGCAGTCGGTGATGAGGCCATCCACGAGCGTTATGTGTGCACCCGCGACCTCGCACTCGATCAAATTTGCGCGCGGGGTATCGCGCGGCATGAAGAGAAATGCCTGGAGCCCTCCCTGCGCGCAGTAGGCAGCGAGCGCACCGGCCGCATTCCCAGCCGACGGCGCCGCCATTTTTTTCACGCCGAGCTCTTTCGCCATCGAGACCGCCACCGACATCCCGCGCGCCTTGAAGCTCTGAGTGGGATTGAGAGACTCGTCCTTCACGTATAGTTCGGTCATGCCCAGTGCCGCGCCCAGGTTCCTGGCATGGTGAAGTGGGGTCCAGCCCTCACCCAGCGTGACAATATTGTCCTCGCGCCGGACGGGCAGTAGCTCCCGATAGCGCCAGAGATCCGATCGTCGGGCGTAGAGTGCCTGGCGCGTGAGAAAGTTGGCGATGCGCTTCAGATCGTAGCGGACGAGCAGCGGCTTGCCGCACTCGGTGCAGACGTTGTGGAGACGCCGCGCCTCATATTCGCGATGGCAGAAGGAGCACTCGAGATTCTTGACGTGCATCGGTGTCGTCGCGGGATTGGCGGGGGACTTGGTTTGCGGGCGAGTTGGAGAAGCGTGGTTTAACTTTACGAAACTACATGATATTCGAAAGGGACTTCTTCTACGCGATTCGCCTGATCGGAGCGCTTGTGGTCGCCACACTGGTGCCTCTGCTGATCGACCGCCGCTTCCGCCGCTAGATGTACATCGGACACGTCGGCGCCGCGCTGGCAGCGAAGCGCGTGCGCAGAAGCATCGGCCTGCTGGTGCTGCTCGTCGCCACCTACACGCCGGACTGGGTCGACACGGGCCTCTGCCTCGTGGGCGCTTACAATCCGGAGGGCATGCTGTCTCATTCGATTCCGGCGGTGCTGCTCTTCATGCTCGTCGGTTTCGCCGCGTACGCAGCCGCCACGCGCGACTGGACCGGGGCTCTCGTCATCGCAGCTGTGATCCTGTCGCACATGTTGCTCGACTGGATCACCGGCTACAAGCCGACGTGGCCGGGTGGTCCCATGATCGGCCTCAGGCTTTACGATCATCCCGTCCTTGATTTCGTGGCCGAGGCTATCGTGATTTTCGTCGGCGCGCTGCTCTACGGACGCACTCTTCCCCCACGGCGGCGACCCTGGGTCTATGTCTCCATCATGGTCGGCGCTCTTCTCGCTCTCCAACTGACTATCGACATCGCGCACATGCTGATGAAATCAATCCCCAAATGCTGACGCCGGATCTTCGGGGAGTCGCGCGGCAAGCCATGATCGACGAAGGGTTCGACCCGAACCCCGATCCGGCCGTACGCGCCGAGCTCCAGAACATCGGAAAGCATCCCGACTCGGGCGCCCCACTCAGGGATTTGCGCAACCTGCTCTGGTCGTCGGTCGACAACGACGACACGCGCGATCTCGATCAGATCGAATTCGCTGAGGAGGTGAGCACCGCGGCCGTCGCGGTCGGGAGCGTCGGTCAGGTGGCGGAGAAGCCGCTGGAGTGGCGACTCTACATCGCAGTCTCGGACGTCGACTCGGAGGCGCCGAAAGGCTCCGCGATCGATGCGCACGCCGCGGCGCAAACGACCACCGTGTACACGGGCGCCGCGATTTTTTCGATGATTCCGCCCGAGCTTTCCGCGGGAGCGACCTCGATGTTCGAGGGCGCGGACCGGAAGGCTGTGGTGGTCGCGATGATCGTCGCGGCCGACGGCGCCGTGAAATCGGCGGAGATCTTCCGCGCGCGGGTGACGAACAAGGCGCAGCTCGCCTATTCCGCCGTGGGGGCGTGGCTCGACTCCGGGACGGCAACGCCGGAGAAGATTTCCAGGACTCCGCAACTTGAGGCACAGCTCCGGCTTCAGGCGAAGATCGCGGCCGCGTTGCGCAAGACGCGTCTCGACAATGGCGCGCTGGAGATCGACACGGTGGAGGCCCGCGCGGTATCCCAGAACGGGAAGGTCACCGCGATCGAGAAGTGGGAGAAGAACGCCGCGACCGACCTGATCGAGGATTTCATGATCGCGGCCAACGGCTCAGTGGCGAGATTCCTCGAGGGTCGCAAAGTCTCTTCGATCAGGCGGATCGTGCGCAGCCCCGAGCGGTGGGAGAGGATCGTCGAGCTGGCGAAGCAATACGGCAGGAATCTTCCTCCCTCACCGGATGCGATGGCGCTCCACGATTTCATGCTCGAGCGCAGAGCGTCTGATCCCGATCACTTCCCTGATCTCTCGCTGGCGGTCGTCAAGCTGCTGGGCCCCGGCGAATACATTCTCGATCAGCCGGGTGTCGTGGAGCCCGGCCACTTCGGGCTGGCGGTGCAGGACTACACGCACTCGACGGCGCCCAATCGGCGCTACGCGGATCTGGTGACTCAGCGCATCGTGAAAGCTGTGCTCGCCAACAATCCCCCGCCCTACACCGACGACGAGCTGTCGGCGATCGCGCGCAATTGTACGCTCAAGGAAGATGCCGCGCGCAAGGTGGAGAGAAACGTGCGCAAGATCGCCGCGGCGATTCTCTTCAGCGATCGAATCGGCCAGCGCTTCAAGGCGATCGTCACCGGCAAGAAGCCGGGCGGGACGTTTGTGCGTGTGGTGGACCCGCCGGTGGAAGGGATGCTCGTGCGCGGCGGGGGTGGCGTCGACGTTGGTGACGAGATCGAGGTCGAGCTCCTCTCGACAAATCCGAGGCGGGGTTTCATAGATTTCGGGAGAGTGGGAGACACGCCGATGCCGAATCCGCCGGGGAAGAGATGATAACGAGAGCCATTTCAGCGAACTGTCCGCTCCATCATCGAGCAGCGTGGACGCACGATGAGTGACGGGAGCGCTCTGCCGTCGCGAGCAGACACGCTCGCCCTCATGCACGATTACACCGCGAGCGAATCGCTACGAAAGCACATGCTGGCGGTGGAAGGCGCGATGCGCGCCTACGCGCAAAAATTCGGGGAGGACGAGGAGCGCTGGGGTACCGCCGGGCTCATCCACGACTTCGACTACGAGCGCTTTCCGAACAACGCGCACTCGTCGAGCGAGGAGCATCCATCGGAGGGAGTGCGGTTGCTCCGCTCCAAAGGCTATCCCGAGGACATTCTCCAGGCGATACTCGGCCACGCGCATTACACGAACACGGCGCGCGAATCGAAGATGGCCAAGACGCTCTTCGCGGTAGACGAGCTGACCGGTCTGATCACGGCGACGGCGCTGGTCCGTCCCACCAAGAGCGTCCACGAAGTGGACGCCAGGTCCGTGCGGAAGAAAATGAAGGACAAAGCCTTCGCGCGCGGTGTCAGCCGCGAGGACGTGGTGAACGGCGCGAATGAGCTGGGCGTCGATCTGGACGAGCACATTGGGTTCGTAATCGCCTCCATGCAGGCGCGCTCGGCCGATCTCGGCCTCTCTGGCTCATAGCGCGGAACCAGGCGCGGAATCCACGCATCCGCGCTCGTGGGTGGGCGCTTCGATTGGCATCTCTGTACGGGGTCGGTGGGGGTATCCCCTCCGGCGCTACGCTCGCTTGGTCGGAGCCCCTAACTACGCTCCCTCGCTCCGCTCAGTCGCGGGTCTCCTCCTCGCGCTCGCTTTGGAAAGCGCCTGCGAGGATGCCCTCACCTCCCTGCACAGATCCGTAACTGCGCGCGCCTGGCGGCGCGTGATGCCGCGCTCACGCCGTTCACTCGCGTTCGTTCCGGGCGGCCGTCCCGACGCTCACCGCACCGGCTTAGGTGCGCGATGTCGTTCGTGCGAGGCGAAGCGTCGACGGCGTCGTCAATCGCGTGCGCGACTCAGGGAGTTGCGCGCGCGGCTTCGAGATCTTGCCTGGAGGGAAGTCGGAGGGGGTCCTCGTAGCGGCTTTCCAAAGCGAGCGCGAGGAGGAGACCCGCGACCGAGCAGAGCGAGGGAGCGTAGTTAGGGGCTCCGACCAAGCGAGCGTAGCCGCGGAGAGGACCCCCTCCGACTGACCGACGCGCCGATATCTCGAACGCCAACGGCTCGAAACTCACTCCATCGCGAACACGCGATTGAAGACGACGTCGAACGCGAAGCTCTTGGGCTTAGTTTTTTTCTCCATAATGTCCGCGATGCGCTCGAGACGGGCGGGAATCCCCATGATCTTCTCCTGCGCCATCCGCCCCAGATCGTTCAGCCCGCCGAGCGACTCGATCGACCAGTACTTGATCAATTCCTGGACGATGCTGAGATAGTCCCGCGGTCCGTAGATGCCCGCACGCCGCACCACATCCGCGAGCTCGCGGAAATGCGGCATATTGACGCCCGGCATGTCGATCGCCGGCATGATCTTGGATGCCGCGACCAAGCCCTGGTTCGGATCCCTCTCGATCACCGCCTTGAACACCGAGCGGTAGAACGTGTAGTGCCGCGCTTCCTCCTTCGCGACGTTCGCCAGCACGGTCCCGATCATCGGCTCGTACTGCGATGCGAACTTGCCGGTGTTGGCGTGTGACACCTGCGTCGCTCTCTCCTGGAGCGACGTGTACACGAACACGCGATATGGGTCGCGGTCCCACTCGGGCTCGAAGCCGGCCTTGATGTACTCGAACTGCATCTTCTCGATCACGACCGGATCGAACACGCCGGCGTCCCTCGTGTAGTCGTGCAGAATCGCGCCGTGCCGGTCCTCCTCCGCCGTCCAGAGGTTATTCCACTTCGCCCAAATGCTGTCGGTGCCGAGGTACACCGCGAGGAGGCGATGAAAGTGGGGCAACCCCTCTTCGGTGAGGAGGTTGAGCGCCAGCGCGACGCGCGCCGGGTCGCTAATGCCTCTCGCGCGTTCTCTCAGCGCCTTCAGATGGCGGTCAGGGTCCTCTCCCGGCGGCGCCTGCAGCAGCTCCGTGGGGAACCAGAGCACTCGCTTGGCTTCGTGCGAGGCCATCAACTCCACCACCAGGGACTCGAGGCCGGCGAGTACCTCGATCTTCGACAGCGTCTCGTGTTCTACTGGATTCACTCGCGACCTCGGACAGGATTAACGACGCGGCGACAGCCCCGATGACGCCAGCGGAGAAGTAGAAGCTACACAAACACGCCGCCGCGCGCGTCCTGGCTGGGCTCAGGGGGCATGCCCCTCTAATCATAAGCCTCACACAAGTGGTAGAGAAGCAGAAATCCACATTTCTCGTCAGGATTGCTGGCCGTTCGCCCTCGCCCGGAAATTGCGGCCTGACGCTTGCGCATCAGAATACCCACCAGGCGCGGCCCACGCTCCGGCCAATCCATCGGTCTCACGATGGATGTCGAGCGGCCGCGACTGACAAACTCGAAAATCGCGGCAGGAGATTGATAATGGCAGACCAGGCCGACAACCAAGGGGATGGGATGGACGAGCCGATCGGACGCAGTAATGGAGTGGGAGGCGGAAGCAGTGGAACAATGAGCGGCACGAGAGGAGATAGCGGAGCGGAGTCACGCAGTACGGGCGGTGAGAGTCGCAAGACTCCGCGCGGATTCGCGGCGATGGATCCTCAGGCGCAGCGCGCAATCGCTGCGAAAGGTGGGCGCGCCGCCCACCAGAAAGGAACCGCGCACGAATTCACGAGTGAAGAGGCCAGAATCGCGGGAAGAAAGGGTGGTGAAGCATCCCGCGGCGGTCACCGGTCGAGCGGAGAGAGCGAAAACAACAACTGACCGACCAAGCCGGACGGAAGCGAACGAGGCACGGATCTATCCGTGCCTCTTCGTTTTTTCAGGACCCAGCTCTTTGAGGGAGAGCGACCGTGTCGCGACCCGTTTCTCGCCCAGACCCCTCGAGCGGCCTTGCCATAATTCCGGGCCTGAAATCGACGAAGAAACAAGAGGCGCTCGGCCCCGTAGTTGCATTCCCATGTCTCTTGAGAAAGTCCGCTTTACTCATCGCCGGCGCAGAATGATGGACCCGCAACACCAACCGACTTCCGACGACCTCCGAGAGCCGTCGCGCAACGTGCGCGACGTCGAGAAGCGTCCTGGGAACCGGCCGGCCGCAACGGAGATTGCGGACGCCCCGACAAAAGGAAGCGATCGCGAGGACCTTATCGCCGCCGTCGAGGAGGTCCGCCTCGCCGACGAAGAGCTCCGGTCGCGAAGCGAGGCGCTTGCCGCCAGCAGTGACGCGCTCGATCGAGAGCGCGGCAGGTTTCGCGAGCTGTTCGATTTCGCGCCCGACGCATATGTCATCACCGACCTATATGGCACGATACACGAGGCGAATGTCGCGGCCGGTCGGCTGCTCGGCGTCCAGGCGAAACATCTCGTTGGGAAGCTGCTTCCGTCATTCTTCGAGGAATCAGCCAGGAAGCAATACCCTCATCGGATCGATCAGCTCTGCGACGTAAACCGGCTCGATGATTGGGAGATGTGGGTGCAGCCGCGACGCGGCCCGAGGACTGCCGTCTCGGCTTCGGTCGCTCGATCTTCGAGAAACTATCTGGCTGCCGAATATCGCTGGATCGTCCGCGACGTCACCAAACGGCGACAGGCCGACGAAGCGATCCTCGAGCTGATCCGCCGTCTCGAGCTGCGGGTCGCATCAGGCACCGTCCAGCTCGCGGCCGCATACCGGACCAAGGACGAGCTCCTCCTGAGCGAGCGCAAAGCGCGCGAGGAATCGGAAGCAGCAAACCGCGCGAAGTCCGACTTCCTCGCGCTGCTTAGCCACGAGTTCCGAACTCCCTTGCAGGCGATATTCGGTTACACCGAGCTGCTGGAGCGGGAGATTCACGGACCTCTCAACGATGCGCAGCGCCGTGATCTCCAGCGAATTCAACAGAGCCAGCAGCACCTGCTTGGACTGATCACGGCGATACTCGACTTCACCCGGATCGAAAGCGGGCAGGCGATCGACGTGCACGTCCAACCGATCGTCGTCAACGAGATCCTGCGCGACATGGAAGGATTGATCGGTTCGCAGCTGGAGTCGAAGGCCCTGAAGTACGAGTATCGCGGCGACAACGCGTGCATCGCCGCGCGGGCAGAGGCGGCAAAGGTGCGGCAGATCGTGCTGAATCTCCTGGCGAACGCGATAAAGTTCACGCCTCTCGGTGGCAACATTACACTCGAGTGCGACTCCGAGCCGGAGGCCGTCGCGATTCGCGTCATCGACAGCGGCATTGGAATCCCCGCTGATCAACTCGATGCCGTGTTCCAGCCGTTCGTGCAGATCAGATCCATGAACTCGTTGACTATCGGCACGGGGCTCGGGCTACCGATCAGCCGCAGGCTCGCTAGCGCCATGGGTGGCTCGCTCACCGCGACGAGCGAGCTGGGCAAGGGCTCCACCTTCACTCTCCGACTCCCGAAAGCTTAAACGGCGGAACCTTCGCCTGAGTCGAAGAAAATCTCACGACGCGGGCGAGCCGGCCGTTGTTGCCGCGCGGCCCTTCACGCAGCACTTCTCCAACATGTCTACGATCTCGTGCATCGTCGTGAGCCCGCGATCGCGCGCGTAGAACGTCCGGACCTCCTTGTATCGCTCGTCCTTGGGGAGGAGCATCCCTTTCTCCACCACCCATTTCTGTAGCGCGCTGGGCCGCGGTCCCCACCAGCCGCATTCCTGAAATTTGTTGTTCAGCAGAATCACGATCGGGATCGAGCGCGATTCCCCGCTGAGATGGGTGTCCATGATGTCCAGGTTTTCGTCGCGGGCGAGAATGCGCAGATCCATGATGCTCACCGACTCGGCGAGCTTGGCGATGACCGGGACAATGTTCACCGCGTCACCGCACCAGTCTTCGCTCAGCACCAGCAGGTGCCAGTGTCCGCCGAGTGCCTCGACGCGGGCGGAGATCTCGATCGGGATTGCGACATGGTGAGCGATCCCAACCCACAAATCATGGTTCTTGGTCGGACGAGCCATGAACTCACCGAACGTTTCTCCTTCGCAGTAGCGCGCCTTTGTAATCATGGGATTTGAATTCTAGCGAAGCATGTCGACGTGAATGATCCCATCCTCCTCGTACGGAGCGGAGACGGTCCTGAATCCGAGGCCGAGATAAAAATCCTCGAGCCGGCGCTGCGCCGCGATCTTGATGGGCTGGCCCGGCGCCAGGGATTCGATACGTCGCAAGGCTTCAGCCATCAGTGCTTTGCCCACGCCGGTTCCCCGCACCTCCGGTGCTGTGACGACGCGTCCGATCGAGCCTTCGTCGTAACGCACTCCCGGCACGAAGAGCCGCGCGTAGGCGACGAGAGAGCGGCTGGTCGAACCCTGCACCCAGCCGAGGAGATGCCAGGCGTTGGGATCGCGCCCGTCGGCGTCGGGATAGGGACAGTTCTGCTCGACGATGAAAACCGCCTCGCGAAGCCGCACGACGGTGTAGAGATCCTCCGGCGTCAGCTCGCTGAAGCGGGAGCACTGCCAGAAAATATCGTCCGAGCCTCGCGACGCAATGTCCGGATCCCGCGCGGGTCGCGCGCTTGTCTTACTCACTTCCGGTGCCTATTCTGAGCCGTTGAACTCGTCCTCATTCGGATAAAATAACATGCCAAGAAGCACGCTCGGCCTTCTCGCCTCCGTTGTTCTGGTCGCTGCATCGTGTTCGCCTCCGCCGTCGGCCCAGGTCGGGGCGGGACACGTCGGCATCGTGAACACGATCGGTGCCGTGCCCATGGCTGCCACAGTTGCATCCGATGTGACGCTCGGCCTCATCCGCGATCCGGCGCTCGTTGCCGCCATCGGAGACATCTCGGCCTCGGAGATCCGGGCAACGGACTCGACGCTCGTTTCCTTCGGCACCCGCCACACGATGAGCGATACGCTGAGCAACACCCGGGGAATTGGCGCGGCGCGCCGGTATCTGTTCAGCAAGTTGCACGGATACAGTCAGGCGTGTGGCGGATGCCTTCGCGTCGAGTACGATCCGGCGATGATGGAGATGCGCGGGCACCCAGAGCACCCGATGGTCAATATCGTCAATGTGGTCGCCTGGCTGCCGGGCCGGGACAC
>JADGQV010000162.1 GCA_017881465.1 Gemmatimonadaceae bacterium | reverse complement strand
TCGGACGACCACCTGAACAAGTGGATCCTGTTCATTCTGTGGATCGTGTTTTGTCCGGCGGTCTGGTTCATCGTGCAGACGGATCTGAACAAGAAGGCGGGATGATGGCAGCCCCTGCCTGAGGCCGGCCTGATTGGTCAAGGAGAGGTCGGCGCGCGAAGCCGCTATGGTGTCGGCTCGCGTTTCGTCGTTCGCCTACCCGCACCAGCAAGATGAGAGTGGCGCGCGCATTGCACCCGTGAACGGCCTGACTCGTCGCGACCCTCTTTCCACAAATGCGCAATAGCGAACAGGCATGACGCCCTCGTCTCGAGATGCTTCGGCGGTATTTCGCGATCCGACGGGTCTTCGCTGGCGTCGTGTCCGGCGCGTCGCAGTCACCCTGGGTATTGCGAGCACGATTCTCGGCGCGGCCCTCGTGATCGGGATTCTCGTTCCTCCCACCCTTCCAGGGCTTGCTGCCGGACTGCGCGCGCCCGGAGTGCTCGGGTCACTTCCGCGTCTTGCCATCAATCGCACTGAGCGCGCACGACTCGCCGCTCGCCAGCGACTCTTCTCCGCCATTGGCCAGCCCCCACCGGAAGCGAAGCGTGGGCCTCTCCCTCTATGGCGCGCAGCGGCAGCGCGCGCGACTCAGCCAGGACGTTCGATCACCGCGGGATTCTACGTCAACTGGGACGACAACTCGTTCGTGTCGCTGAAAGCGCACGCCGCACATATCGACTGGCTCGTGTGTGAGTGGCTGTTTCTGAGCCCCGGCGGTGATTCGCTGCGCGCCCGCATCGATCCCCGCGTGCTGCTTCTCCGGCAATCGCTTCCCGTATCGGAGCGACCGAATGTGCTGGCGATGCTCACGAACTACGATTCCGCACGCGCCGATTTCAACCCGGCGCTCTTGCAGCGGCTCGTCACGTCGCCTGGCCGTCGTGCAGCCGTCGTCAAGCAGACGGCGGCGATCGTGCAGCAATACTCGCTCGCTGGCGTGACGCTCGATTTCGAGGAGATTCCAGACGCGCTCGCGCCGCAGGTGCTGCTCTTTCTGCGTGAGCTGGGCGCGGCGCTCGAGCCGCTGGGCGCGGTGGTCACGCAGGCGGTCTCGCCGGACATGAGCTTGCGGTCGCTCGAGAGCTTCGGCGAGGCAAACGACCACGTCTTCCTCATGCTGTACGATCAGCATTCCGGCCGGCACGATGCCGGCCCGGTGGCGAGTCAGGACTGGTACGTTGCCCAGGCGCAGCGAATGCTCTCCGTCCTGCCGGCTGAGAAGACCATTCTCGCCATTGGCGCCTATGGCTATGACTGGAACGACGCGCAGCCGAACGCCGAAGGCGACGAACGCACGTTTCAGGATGTGATGCGGGCGGCCAGGCGTCATCAGGCAGTGGTGCGATTCGACCAGTCGTCACTCAATCCGTACGCGACCTGGAGCGATCCCGACTCGACGGATCACGTGGTGTGGTATCTCGATGGAGTGACCGCCTACAATCAGATGCAGGCGGCGCACACCCTTGGCGCGAGTGGAGTGGCAATCTGGCGTCTGGGATCCGAGGACCCGTCGCTCTGGCGGGTGCTCGGACGCGAAGCGGCGATCGGGAGTCCGGACTCACTGCGACACATCAGCACCGGGTACGATGTGGAGTTCGATGGCACCGGCGAGCTCCTGCGTGTCGAGTCGGAGCCTTCGCCAGGGCTGCGCGACCTGCGCATCGCCCCCGACTCGGCGTCCATCATCGACGAGCACATTCGTACGTATCCATCTCCATATGTGGTAGCGCGGACCGGAGCGATCCCGCATCACGTGGCGCTCACGTTCGACGACGGTCCCAATGGGCGCTGGACACCGGCGATTCTCGACACGCTGCGTTCGCGTGGTGCACCGGCGACGTTCTTTCTCATCGGACAGAATGTCGAAAGCAATCTGGTGCTCACGCGCCGCATCGTGCGCGACGGGCACGAAGTCGGCAATCACACCTTCCGTCATCCCAACCTTGCGCTGACCAGCCGCCTCGTGACGCGGCTCGAGTTGGATGCCACCGAACGATTGTTGGAAGCAGTCCTCAACCGGCGCATCGGATTGTTTCGGCCCCCCTATTTCGGTGATGCCGAGCCAACGACCGCGGCTGAGTTGGTTCCGGTCGGGATTGCCACTGATCTGGGCTACACCGTGGCCGGGCTCCACGTGGACTCCGACGACTGGCGCCAACCGGGCGCCGCGACGATCGTGCGCAATGTGCTCGACGGACGGACACGCGCCCTCGCCTGCCTCGATTCGTTGCACCAGAAGCGTGACGAGGAGACACCACTCGAGAAAGGCTGTAGCGGAAGCGTCGTGCTCCTGCACGATGGCGGCGGCGACCGAGCGCAGACGCTTGCCGCACTCGGCCCCCTCATCGACGCCTTGCGTGCGCGCGGCGACACCCTGGTGCTGTTGTCCACCCTGGCGGGCATGACCCGTGAACAAGCGATGCCGCCGCTCCCGGCTTCTGGCGAAACCGTGCGCTATGCCGAGCTGCTCGCCTTCGGCACGATCGGGATACTCGAGTGGCTGCTGAACTGGGTGTTTCTTGCGGCGGTGGTGCTCGGTATCGCACGCATGGTGCTGACGACGCTCCTTGCACTCCTTCAACGTTTTGGGTCGTTCCGGCGCAGACACCGGATTGTCGATCCTGGTTGGTGCCCCTCTGTCAGCGTGGTCGTGCCCGCATACAACGAAGCGAAGGTCATCACGAAGACCATCGCCAGTCTGCTCGACCAGCACTACGCTGGCGACCTGGAAGTGATCGTCGTCGACGATGGGTCCCTGGACGGAACGGACGACTGTGCTCGCGCCGCCTATCCCGATCACCAGCAGGTCCGGGTCTATCGAAAGCCCAACGGCGGCAAGGCCAGTGCACTGAACTTCGGAATCGCACGGGCCAGCGGCTCGATCACGATTGGCCTCGATGCCGACACGGTGTTCCTTCCGGGGACCATCGCGCGACTGATCGCACCACTCGCGGATCTGCGCGTCGGGGCGGTGTCAGGCAACGCGAAAGTCGGCAATCGCATCAATCTCGTGACGCGGTGGCAGGCCCTCGAATACGTGACGAGCCAGAACCTCGACCGGCGCGCCTTTTCGCTCCTGGATTGTATCACCGTCGTTCCCGGAGCGGTTGGTGCCTGGCGCACGGACGTCGTTCGCGAGGTGGGAGGCTTCAGCGACGACACCCTTGCCGAGGATCAGGATCTCACGCTCACCATTAGAAGACGCGGATACTCGATCGCCTTTGCGGACGACGCGATCGCGCTCACGGAGGCGCCGGACACCTTTCGCGGACTCGCCAAACAGCGCTTTCGCTGGAGCTTCGGCACGCTCCAGTGCATGTGGAAGCATCGCGACGCGCTGCTTCGGCCCCGCTACGGGACGCTCGGGTTTGTCGGCATGCCGAGCGTGTGGTTGTTCCAACTCCTGTTCACCGCGATCTCGCCGCTCGCGGACCTGTTCTTTCTGTGGAGCCTCTTCAACGTCTGGCTCGTGCAGCAGGAGCACGGTGCGACCTACGCCGTGACCAATCTGGAACAGGTGCTGACGTTCTACGCGGTCTTTCTCGCGATCGACTGGCTCGCCGCCCTCGTCGCGTTCTCCCTCGAGCCGAATGAGAGATGGAGCCTGACGTGGCTCATCTTCATCCAGCGCTTCGCCTATCGTCAGGTCATGTACTGGGTGGTCGTACGGTCGTTCCTTGCGGCCGTCCGTGGTCACCTCGTGGGCTGGGGCACTCTCGAACGAAAGAATACCGTGTCCGTGTCGGCCCGGGCGCAATAACCGTTTGATGCTCGAGCGGCCACGATTGAAAATCCAGTCTCGAGACGGGGGCAACGTGCGGTATGCGAGTACGTGGCGTACCTGAAGTCCCAGGGACTCCAGGCAGAACAAGTCCTGGTGCGCGTCAAGGCAACGCTTCAGCACGCGGGGCTCGCGAAGAGAGGCCATGGGTCCGACGCGTTCGTCGAGGGCCTCATCACCCTGTGCCTCGAAGAGTTCTACAAGGGCTGAGATTCGGCCCGAGGTGCGCGCATCAGGCCGCGCGCCCTGCCTCGTCCTTCGGCCACGCCACGCCCCACACCGCGACACAGGCGATCTGACGCACCTCCGCACCCGCGCCACGTTGGGGGATCGGCGCAGCGCGCGGAGTCCGCCGTCGACCGCCGCGCCAGTCGCTCGTGGCGCGAGTCGACGACCGACTGCCAACAGCGCGCCCCACCACACCCCCTGAGGGTCTCCCCGCGCGCCCCGGCGCACCGGTCGGGGCCGTTCGACGTGCGTGGCGGTCCCGAATGGGTACGGAGCCACGGGGTGACGACCCGCCGGTGAGCTGACCGGACGGCCCGCGAGGCGGGCACACGGGCGAACGACCCCACCCGAACCGCACGCGACGTCGTGGCGCGAGTACTGCGGGAGTGGAATCTTCGTACTCGAGGACATGATCCCGGGAGAATACGTTCCGCTCATCTTCTCGCGGAGCGTCTCGATGATCTTGATGCGCAC
>JADGQV010000066.1 GCA_017881465.1 Gemmatimonadaceae bacterium | reverse complement strand
ACGAGTTCCGTTCTCGCAAAATTAGTTTTCGCGGCCATGCGGGGATAGTCTGAGAGCAGATGCAAAGAGCCTCCGGCACTTTTCAGCGCCGGAGGCTCTCTGCGTTCTGTGAGTTGCTGCTTCTTACGACTTTGACTTCGGAACGGTGGAACCCTTCTTGTCCCATCCCTTGTTTGCGCCCTTTGCACGGCGCTCGCTCATTGTCTTTTGGCGGGCGTCGAACTTGGCACGCTGGTCAGGCGTCAGGATGCCGCGAATATCGGCCATTTCCTGAGTGTGGGTGGACTGGCCACCCTGCATCACCTGGCGGGCCTTCAGCATGTTGCTGCGGGCCGCAGCGGTATCACCCTTCTGGCGAGCTGCGCGGGCCGCGTCCATGAACGGCTTGGCCTGGGTGCGCAGCGCTTCGTTCTGCGGCTGGTACTTCTGGTGGATCGCCTTGACCTGCGCCTTTTGGGCGTCGGTCAGGTTGAGATCACGTCCGAATTCTCCGCCACCGGGGCCCATGCGGCCGCGCATCTGGCCGGCGTGGGGACCACGACGATAGGAACTGTCGGACCGCGAACGCGGGGTCGCGGTAGACTGAGCTGCGGAGACTCCCGCCACTCCAACGATCATCAAGGCGCCGAGCGCCAAGGCACGAACTGACGACATTTTAAACCCTCCACAACTGTTGAGCGCCGCGCGCGGAAATGCTGCGGCTGAATAGTTAGACGGGCGTCCAGGCTCGTCGTTAAGAGGCCAGTTTAGATCGCGGCTCTGGGGCCGGCATTTTCAATACTGAAGCAGGGAGCGGGCTGCTAACTACGCTAAAAGGCTGGGAGCCTTCATACACGCGTTAGAGGTTCGCGCGTTCGAGCGAGACAGCGTTGGCTCGGCGCCGGCGCAACCAGCCCAGACTCAACCCGCTGCAGCAGCCGGTACGGTGCCGAACCTTCTTTCTCGTGAGTGGAATTCATTCACTGCGCTTTGAAGGTCAGCGGCGGTGAAATCGGGCCAGCGGCGATCAGTGAAGTACAGCTCGGCGTAGGCGGATTCCCAGAGTAGGAAATCGCTCAGACGCTGCTCACCGCCCGTTCGGATCAGAAGGTCGACATCGCGAGACTCGCCGTCCCAGTGATAGACGTCGGACATCGCTCGCGAAAGATCCTCGCGCGTGATGCTCTCGGCGCCACTCAAGCGCTGGGCAGCTCTCACCAGCGCGTCGCGGGCGGAGTAATCAACTGCAATTCGCAGATCGAGCCGGGTGCCCTGCTTGGTTGCGTCCTCCGCGGCTCTGATCGCGCGAAGCAGCTCGGCCGGGATGCGGTCGCGACGTCCGATGATCCGCATGCGCACATCGTTCGTCACGCACCGGTCGGTCTCGGCCACCAGGTAGCGGCGGAAGAGCCGCATCAGCAGCGCGACCTCGCGCGACGGGCGCGCCCAGTTGTCCGCGGAGAACGCGTACAACGTCAGCATTCCGATCCCGCTATCGGGAGCGGCTTCGACGATCTTTCGCACGACGCGCGCGCCGGCGATGTGCCCAGCGGCGCGCGGACGCCCCCGCGCGTTCGCCCATCGTCCGTTGCCATCCATGATGATGGCGACGTGAATTCCGGATTGCGCCGGCGTAGGCTGCGGGTGCCCGCTTGCGGGCGGATGACGGGCGTGCGTGTGCTTCATTGCGTGGTGTGTGGGGGGCACTCTGTCAGCGCTCCCGCGTGGCGCGAATGAGCGCCTCCATGTGATCGAGGTAACGCTCGAGCGCGCGGCGCCCCGCGGCGGTCAGCCGGTACTCCGTCTTCGGCATCCGCCCCTCGAAGGACTTGGTGCACGCGATGTACTCCGCTTCCTCGAGCTTCCGGGCGTGCACGCTCAGATTGCCGTCCGTCGTCTTCATCAGCTTTTTGAGGTCGCTGAAGCTGAGCGAATCGTTTACAGCAAGCGCGCTCACGATGCCGAGCCGCAGGCGCTCGTGAATGAGCCGGTCGAGGGAGTCGGCTCGCGATGCAGCCGGGCCCGCATCCGATTTCCCGCGAACGGTACGCAAGTCTCCCACCGTTGGGCGACGGTCATCACGCGCGGTTCCGTGCTTAGCCACCGTGCCTCCGCGCAATCGGAATTCCAAACGCGATGTGAAGACCGCCGAACGCCGCGGCCATGATCCAGTCGTTCCACGATGGCGGAGTGAAAATCGCGACCGTCCCGGCCAGCATGAAGCAGATCCCCATCACCGGCACTACTCTCACCGAGAAGGCGCCACCCGCCACGACTCCCGTACCATATAGCAGGAGCCACATCCCCGGAATCGCCTGGACGACGCCGGCGCGGTAAAGAACGATCGTCAGCAGCGCGCCCACGAGCATCGGTGGCGAAAAGCTGAGAATGAATTTGCGGCCGGGCCCCGAGAGCAACGGCATGTGCGCTCTGCGCGCCTTTTGCACGATTGCCCACAGCATCACGGCGGGAGCGAGAACCGCCGCCGCGATCCAGACGTAGAGCGATCTCAGCGCCGAGTGCTGCGCGTAGGAGATCGTGGCCGCGACGGTGGCGATGATTCCGACCGCCACCATACCCCACCCCGAGACTGCCGTGAAGGAGCCGGCCGCCTCCATCGTGTCGCGGATGAAAGCGAGGTTGTCCATCGCGCGCACGTGCAGCGCGGGTGGTTCGGACGCCGGAGCGCGATGAAGAGGTGTGACCGAGGCCATGGCTGCGAAATTAGGAGTTGGCACGACTATTGTCAAGTACTTTGCGGTACAAAGCGGAGCCGCTTTCTTTGCGTATCCCTGCCCATTCTACCCCAGAGCAATCGGTCCCGGTAACGGGTCGCTGGCCGGGAAGCTCTGCTCTACCATCTTGTCCAGGCGCCGCTCGTCGATCGTGTCGGCCAGCAGCTCCACCAGCTTCGCGCAGAAAGCGGGAAGATCGTCGGGCCTTCGGCTCGTGAGGAGCTTCTGATCGACCTGCACCTGCTTGTCCACCCACGCCCCGCCCGCGTTCCTGACGTCCGTCTCCAGGCTCGGCCACGATGTGATCGTCCTTCCGCGGACAGCGTCGGCTTCGACCAGCAGCCAGGGGGCATGGCAGATCGCCGCCACGGGCTTGTCCAGCTCCATGAACTCGCGGACGAAGCTCACCGCCACTTTGTTCGTGCGCAGCTTGTCGGGATTAGCGACGCCACCCGGCAGCACCAGCGCGTCGAAATCCCGAGCCGTCACCCTGGATACCTCGACGTCCACGCGGAGCTTCTGTCCCTTCGCGTCGTGGTTCATCGCCTGGATCTCGCCCGGTTTGTCTGAAACGAGCACCACGTCAGCCCCCGCCTGCTTTAGCACATTCCAGGGCGCGGTGAGCTCTACCTGCTCCACCCCGTCGGTGGCGAGGAATGCGACTTTGCGCCCCTTGAGCTGGCTGGACATTGCGATCTCCTGTTGCGGTTGGTGTCCGAAACTGATGCTCTCATTCAGGTCAGAAACTGTGCCAGCGCCGGAACATCGCAAGGCACCTGACCCGAGACGTCGCCATAGCCATATTTCGACGTGCCGATCGTCGACCTTTACGGACATGAACAGCTGCGCGAGCGGCTCGCCGAGAGCATTCGCGCCGGAACGTTGCCGGCGAGCCTGCTGCTCCAGGGGCCGCGCGGAGTCGGCAAACAGCGTCTCGCTCTCTGGCTGGCCCAGCGCCTGCTTTGCGCAGAGGCGGACTCGCCATGCGGCGCATGCAAGACCTGCCGCTATGTCGCCGAGCTGACGCATCCGGATCTGCACTGGATCTTTCCCCGGCCGCGGCTCAGAGACTCCGACCCCGATCTCGAACAAGTGCGTGACGACTACGCCGAAGCCACGGCTGAGCGCGCCGCGGCAAACGGACTCTACGCGGCTCCATCCGGGACGGAAGGGATATTTGTCGCCACTGTTCGCTCTCTCGTTCAGAGGGCGGCCATCTCACCGGCGATGGGAAATCGGAAGATCTTCATCATCGGCGATGCGGAGCGCATGGTCTCCCAGGAAGGCGCCGACATGGCGGCGAACGCGTTCCTCAAGCTGCTCGAGGAGCCGCCCGCTGACACGACCATTATCCTGACATCGAGCGAGCCGGGAGCGCTCTTGCCGACCATCCGCTCGCGCGTCGTAGCCGTCCGGGTGCCACTGGTTCAGGACAGCGCGGTCCGCGCTTTCGTGGAGAATCCGGTCGTCAAGAAAGCGCTCGACGCCAAAGCGAAGATGACCACGTCCGAGCGCGTGCGCGCGGCCGCGGGTGCGCCGGGAAGACTCCTCACCGGGGAAACCGACGCCAGGGCCACGATCAACGCGCGCAAAATCGTCGATGCGGCAACGAGCGCGCGTCCGTCTGTGGTTTATTCCACGGCTCTCTCGCAGGGATCCACGGGCGCGCGCGGCGCCTTCGCTGACACGCTCGAAGCGCTGGTCGAGCTACTGGGTGAGCGCGCGCGGGACGCGCTTCACAAAAAGGATGTCTCCGCCGCCGCGTCCGCGGCTCGCGCGGTCGATGCGGTTCTCAAGGCGCAGACCTACGCCGGTGGAAACGTCAGCCCGCAGCTCATCACCTCGAAGCTGATTCGCGAATTGTCCGCGACGCTGAAATGAGCGAGCTTACGCACCTGGACGCCGAAGGACGAGCCCGCATGGTCGATGTCGGCGGGAAAGCGGAGACCGCGCGCACCGCGCACGCGGAAGGCTCGATAACGATGAGCCTCGAGGCGCTGGATGCCATCGAGCGAAACGCTCTCGCCAAGGGCGACGCCATCGCCGCCGCGCGCATCGCCGGAATAATGGCCGCGAAGCGCACAGCCGAGCTCATTCCGCTCTGTCACCCGATTGCTCTGACGGACATCGGAGTGGATCTGGAGGTGGATCGATCGCTACCCGGGCTTCACGTCACTGCGTGGGCATCGACGCGCGGAAGGACAGGAGTCGAGATGGAAGCGCTCACGGCCGTCACTGTCGCGTTGCTCACCATTTACGACATGGCGAAAGCGCTCGACCGCGGGATGGAGATCTCGGACGTGCGCCTCACCGAGAAGCGCGGCGGAAAGAGCGGGGACTGGAAGCGATCCTAGCGGGCGGGTTCAAATCGCCGGCGGGTTAGATCGCCGGCGGGTTAAATCGGCGGCGGCCTCAAATCGGCGGCAGGCTCAGCACCGGATCTTCCACCAGTTTTCCGCGATCCCGATGAGGCTCCATGTGAACGAGGACGCCGACGACGCTTGGAATCGCCCCCAGAATGGCATACTTGACCGTCGCCGCGATCTCGTGCGCGTCCTCGAGAGATATCGCGGGGTCAGCCTGCACGTGAAGGTCGGCGTAGAACCCGAGCCCGGAGCGTCGCACTTTCAGATTCTCCACGTTTCGGACGCCGGCCACCGAGCACGCCGCTTCCAGCACGCGTTCCTTGACCGAGCGGTCGGGCGCTTCATCCATTAGTCCCGAGATCGCGGGACGGAGCGTTCGCACGCCATTCACGGCAACCACGATGGCCGCGACGAGCGCCGCCCAATCGTCAGCAGCTTCCCAGCCGCGCCCGCCTATCAGCGCGATGCTGATTCCGATGAACGCCGCGAGTGAGCTGATCGCATCCGCGCGGTGATGCCACGCGTCGGCGGTGACAACGGTGCTCCCCACATCTTTGCCGACGCGCGACACCCTTCTGAAGAGAGTTTCCTTGACGATGATTACGCCCGCAGCGACGAAGAGCGTGAATGGCGCCGGGAGGTGCTGCGGCGAGTGAATCTCACGAATCGCCATGATCGAGATCCCCACCGCCGCGCCGAGCAACATCAGCGAGACCACGGCGGCGGCAAGCGGCTCGGCCTTGCCGTGGCCATAAGGGTGATCTTCGTCGGCGGGGCGGGCCGCAATGCTCAAGCCCATCCAGACTATCAGCGAGGAGAAAATGTCGGACGACGACTCAACGGCGTCGGCCACCAGCGCACTAGCGTGACCAATGATGCCCGCAAAGAGCTTGACGAGCACCAGGACTGCATTTATCAGCAGGCCGGCCTGCGCCCAGCGGATACTCCGGCGCGTGGCGCTATTCACCGCGGCAGCCGACTCTAAAGGTCCGCCGTCTCCAACCGCTCGGCGGCCGCATTGACGCGCCCCGCGTAAGCTTCCGGATCCTCTCCGGGGACGCGAAGGGGAATCACGAAATCGGGATTCTCCGGCGGATTGGAGAAGGGGGTGTTCACGAAGAGGTCTCCCCCGCGAGCGATCACCGCCGCCTCGAAGCGATCGATGGCGGTCATCAGGTCGTCGAGCTGGCCGCTGGCCTCGCGTCCAGTGAGGAGCACTCCCTTCTGCCGCAGTCGCCCGGCGAGCTCCAGCGCAGCTCCATCTCGCTCCTCGCGGCGATGCGGGTCGAGTGCCTCCTGCTGCTCCTCAAAGGATTCTCTCATCCAGCCTCCATGGTCTCTGGATTGCGAATATAACCTGCAAGTCCCGTGATACCCGTCGTGAAAGCTGCGACATTACAGCAATTCCGTCGAGGGCAGTCGCAATGTCGCGAGCATTCGTGAAAGAAGATGCTGGGTGGGGTGATCCGGGGAAACGCTATTCCCTTCCCGCCCGCAGCGACCCCGGCTACGATGAGGCGGCGGCCGAGGCGTTGCTCGAGGGCGCGCGATCGGGCGACACGGGAAGCGCCGAGAGCGCGACTGGATACTACTGGGGCGAAAAAAAGCTGCGCCCCTACGTCGAGGCGATTCGCGCGCGAGCGGAGCGCGAGGGAGACGAACGGCTCACGCAGCTCGCTGAAAGGTTTCTCCGCTAACGGTCACCACTTGCCGAGCGGTTGGAGTGTTTGCTACATAGTAGCGGCCACTCACCCTCGTCCGCCCGGAGAACTGATTCGTGAATCCTCGCGCCCTTTGCCTGTTGGTTGGCGCCGCTCTTACAACTGTATCCCTGCTTCCGTCGTCCGCCATTTCACAGCGTCAGCCGCTTCCCGGACGCGGGATTCCGGGCACACCCACATTATCGTCCCCGTACGACACCAGTACCTTCGCCGCCCTGCGCTGGCGCGAGATCGGCCCGTTTCGGGGAGGACGATCGGTCGCGGTAGCCGGATCGGGCAAGCGTCCCAATGAGTACTACTTCGGAACGACCGGGGGCGGAGTCTTCAAGACGACCGACGGCGGAATCACCTGGGCGCCGGTCACCGACAAATACTTCGGCGGCACGATCGGCGCGATCGGCGTCAGCGAGTCGAATCCCGATATCGTGTACGTCGGCGCCGGCGAGTACCCGATTCGCGGAAACGTGTCCCATGGCGATGGAGTCTGGCGCACCAGTGACGGCGGAAAAACCTGGATGTCGCTCGGCCTCGCCGACACGCGGCAGATCTCGAGAGTGCGCGTAAGTCCCACGAACCCCGACGTCGTCTACGTGGGCGCGCTGGGACACGTCTTCGGCCCGAACGCCGAGCGCGGCGTTTACAAGACCACAGATGGCGGGAAGACGTGGAGAAAGATTCTCTACCGCAACGACTCCACCGGCGTCACCGATCTCGTGCTCGACCCCAACAATCCCGAAATCATCTACGCGGCGTTCTGGCAGGCGTGGCGGACTCCGTGGCAGCTGGTTTCGGGCGGAGCGGGAAGCGGGATTTTCAAGTCCACCGACGGTGGGGAGCACTGGACCGAGCTGACGCGCAATCCCGGCCTGCCCCACGGTGTCATAGGCAATATCGGGCTCGCCATCTCTCCAGCAAGCGCGCCTCTCACCGGGTCGGCGAGCGAAGGCTCGCGGGCGCGAGCGAGCTCGAACATCGTCTGGGCGATCATCGAAGCGGACTCCGGCGGAGTGTTCCGGTCGGCCGATGGCGGCGCGACCTGGACCCGCACCAACAGCGATCGCAGGCTACGCCAGCGCGCGTGGTACTACACTCGCATTTTCGCGGACCCGAAGAACGAGAAATCCGTCTACGTGCTCAACACCGGAATGTACCGGTCATCCGACGACGGCAAGACATTCCGACCCATCCAGGTTCCCCATGGCGACAACCACGACCTGTGGATCGCGCCCAACGACGCAGAAAGGATGATTGAGGCGAACGACGGCGGCGCGAACGTGTCGTTCAACGGCGGAAAATCGTGGACGGAACAGGACCAGGCGACCGCGCAGTTCTACCACGTGGTCACGACCAGCCATTTCCCCTATCGCGTCTGCGGCGCGCAGCAGGACAACTCGACGCTGTGCGGGCCGAGCCGGAAGAGCGGCGGCATCGACATCAGTGACTGGTACGATGTCGGTGGCGGCGAGAGCGGCTACATCGCGGTGCGTCCCGACGCGCCCGACATCGTGTTCGCCGGATCGTACGGCGGTCTCCTCACCAGAAAGGACATCAAGACCGGCTTCGAGCGGGACGTCAATCCATGGCCGAACAATCCGATGGGCCACGACGCCGCCGACGCGAAGTATCGCTTTCAGTGGACCTACCCGATCGTGATCTCGCCGCATAATCCGGGACGGATGTACGTCGGGAGCAGCGTGATTTTTCAGACGGACGACGAAGGCCAAACATTCAAGCCGATCAGTCCGGATCTCACCAGGCACGACCCGCGCACGCTCGGCGCGTCCGGCGGTCCAATCACCAAAGACCAGACATCCGTCGAGTACTATGCGACCGTCTTCACGATCGCCGAATCGCCGCGCACCGCCGGAGTGATCTGGGCCGGCTCAGATGACGGATTGGTCCACATCACTCGCGACGGCGGAAAAACCTGGAAGAACGTGACGCCGGCCGGCTTGCCGGAGTGGGCGCGCATCTCGATGATCGACGCGTCGAATTTCGCGTCGGGCACGGCGTATGTCGCCGCAAACCGGTACCAGCTCGACGACATGAGGCCATACCTGTACAAGACCAATGACTACGGCGCGACGTGGACGCCGATCACGAACGGGATCCCCGCGACGGAGTTCACTCGCGTTTTGCGCGAGGACCCCGAGCGCGCGGGCCTCTTGTACGCAGGAACGGAGAGAGGGGTCTGGGTATCGTTCGACGACGGCGCCAACTGGCAATCGCTGCGGCGCAACTTGCCGATCGTTCCCGTTCACGATCTCGCCGTCAAGGAAGGCGACCTGATCGCGGCGACGCACGGACGCTCGTTCTGGATTCTCGACGACCTCTCCGCGCTCCGTCAAATGAGTCCGGAGATCGCTCGCTCTCCCGCGCACCTTTTCAAGCCGCGCAAGGTTTATCGCGCCGGCTTTGGCGGTGGCGGAGGAAATGGCGCGGCGGGCGGACATCCGACCGGCGCGAATCCTCCGTCAGGCGGCGTCGTCTACTACTCGCTCGCGCAACCGCGCCAGCTGGTGACGATCGATTTTCTCGATCCGCAAGGAAAAATCATTCGCAGCTTCACCAGCCAGCAGGACCCGATGGTCGCGGCTGATTCCGTTCGCGCCGACAGCGTTCGCTCGGCGCGCAACGACAGCTTGCAACGCGCAGGCGTCGCCCCGGACACGACGGCCCGCGTTGAAGCGAGGGGCGAAGAGGCGGCGCCCAGCGAGGAAGGCCCGGTGCGGCGGCCGCCGCCACCGCGTGTGGCGAACAAAGCCGGACTCAATATGTTCGCCTGGAATCTGCGCTATCCTGATCCCTCCGTATTCGAAAACATGATTCTCTGGGCAGGCAGCATTGCGGGACCGGTCGTCCTGCCGGGAACCTACGTTGTCCGACTCAACGTGAACGGTCAGAAGTACACGCAGCCTTTCACCATCGTGAAAGATCCGCGGAGCACCGCGACCGACGCCGATCTGAAGGAGCAATTCGACTTCCTCGTGCGTATTCGCGATAAGACCGGCCAGGCGAACGATGCCGTGAAGACCATTCGCAACATGAAGGCACAGCTCGCAGATCGCGCGAACAGAATGCCGGCGGACAAGAGTGTCGCGTTTTCTCGCATCGCCGCGGACCTGTCGAACAGGCTCTCCGCGATCGAGGGCGAGATATATCAGGTGAGGAATCAATCGGGCCAGGACCCGCTCAACTACCCGATCAAACTGAACAACAAGATCGCGGCGCTCTCGGGTGTCGTTGGGGGGACCGACGCGAAACCGACGAGCCAGTCGTACACGGTGTTCAACGATCTCTCGGCGCAGCTGGATCGACAACTGTCGGCAATGCGCGGCGCGCTCATCTTCCTGCCGTCGATCAACGCGACGCTGAAGGCGGCCGGCTTGCCGCCGATCGTGCCAAGCACCGAGGAGATCAGGACTTCTCCGGCCCGCGTTCCCTCGGCTGCTGACGCCGACGAAAACGAGGGCGGGAAATAATCTCTATGCGCGTGCGCGTTCTGTTGATTCTGATTGGCGCGGGCGCCACCGCGCTGAGCGGCGCCTGCAACGGTGACAGCGACCGGTCGAGCACGCACATCCGGGTGATCGATTCCACCTACACTGAGTCGTGGCAGCCGATGGAGGACACCGGGACCGTTTATCGGATCGAAGTTGTTTCTCCGCTTGGCGCGGACACTGTCCGGAACGTCATTCCACCAGCGCCGATTCTGGTGGGCGACAGCCTCGTCATCGGGCTCCTTCAGTTCTCAGAGGATTCGTCCACGCCGCAGCGCCAGATCTTCCGCCTGCGTCTGGGAAAACACCGCATCGAAACAAGCCCGATACCCGACGACGTCTGGTCTTCGTATCAGGATCTTCTCGTCTCCCCCGATGGGCGCTACCTCGCTTACGTCGGCGAGGATACCACGCCCGCAAATCCAGGCACCTATGGAATCGTGCGCGATCTCAAGACCGGAGAGATCGTGATCAAAGGACCGGGAGGTGGCGGATGCGACTGCGATGAAGACTTCAACCACGCGCGCTGGTTTGCGCCCGACAGCTTCGAGATCGCTGTTGCGCACACGAGCAGCAACGGCGGGTGGCAGCGGCTAGCCGGCAAGGCGTCCGCGAGTCGGATTCACGTGGACACGCTTAGCGACGAGCCGGACTGGCACTGAAAGATCCCACGCGCGTTTTCCTCCGCCACACGCTCGCCACGATCGCGTATCGTGCGGCCAAAGTCGAGCGTCATGCGCCGCCCGGATTCGGCAACTTTCAGCTCGGAAAGGCTGCTCGCACTCCGGTGCAGATCATCGCGCACATGGGTGATCTCTTCGACTGGGCCCTCAGCATGGCGCAGGGAAAGTCCGACTGGGTGCAGTCCAAGCCGCAGGCGTGGAGAAAGGAGGTCGAGCGGTTCCACGCTTCTCTTCTCGCGCTTGACAGATACCTCGCGTCCGATGCAGCCCTCGGCGTGACAGCCGAGCATTTGTTCCAGGGCCCGATTTCCGATGCACTGACGCACATCGGTCAGATTGCGATCTTGCGGCGGCAGGACGATTCACCGGTGCGCTCCGAGGTTTATGCCAGGGCGGACATCGCATCTGGTCGGGTCGGCGCGGAGCAGCCAAAGAATCCGTTCGAGTTCGACACGCCGCCGGTGGGGAAGACGGCCGGCTGATTCCTGTAACCTCACGCTCCTCGAACTCGTAGAGATTAGCTATGCAGACGTCCGTTCAGGCACCCGCGCGTCCTACCACTCCCGTCGTGGTCGTTCCAGGAGCTCAAGGGTCCCAGACGATCACGATTCCCATGCCGCGCACCGCCGCGGACATCGACGCGCTCAACGCGCGCCGTGAGGAGCTTTCGACGCAGCTCAAATCGGTTGATAGCCGGCGCTCGAAATTGATCAGCCAGCTGAAGCAAACCGGGGACGCGACGGCAACCCAGGGATTAGAGGCTCGGCTCGCGCTGCTCGACGCACGGCAGCTCCAGCTGGAAACGGATATTCAGCTGACTGGACAACAGCTTACGAGTCCCGCCGCCGGCGTGATCGCCAGCATTTCGGCCGCGCCGGTCTTCGCCGGCCTTGGATCGAAGGAGATAATGACGCTCTCGGTACTGTCGATCGTTTTGATTTGGTTTCCGTTGGCTTTCGCCGCCGCCCGCGCGCTCTGGAAGAGATCCAACAGACCCGGGCCACCGCACGCCGTATTCACGGAGACCGCCCAGAGGCTGGAGCGGTTGGAAGCATCGGTCGATGCAATCGCGATCGAGATCGAGCGGGTGTCAGAGGGGCAGCGCTTCGTCACCAAGCTCCTCTCCGAAAGCCAGCCGGCGCCCGTGCTCGGCGCCGGCCAGCGCACTCCGGAGACCATCCGCGGAAGCTAGACCGCCGGGGAAGCGATTGATTGTGCCTTGACCGGCGCCTGTGAAGTCCGGACGTAATCCGCCTGCTGTACGGCGCACGTCATCCCCGTCACCGGAAACGAGATCGAGGTTTCCTTTTCTGCCACGAGCCTGGCTGTCACGTCAGCACCCCTCTGTGTCTCGATCAATATACCCCCCTCCCCTATGTCAATGGGCCCAGTACCGGCCCCGGCTACGTGACAGCATATCTCTTGCGTTGTAGTGACGTTGGAGGTTTTCGTGCTTCTTCAAGGAGGCTAAATGGCTGCATCGCAGGAATCGCTGGCCGCCGACGCGGATCTTCCGTTCGAGAATTCCACGCTGGCCAAGGCGGTGGCGGACAGGATGCGCTACAGTAGCGAGGAGATCACTCGACGGTGGCTCGATCGAATCAA
>JADGQV010000161.1 GCA_017881465.1 Gemmatimonadaceae bacterium | reverse complement strand
TCGACCGCCTGGTAGTCGTGCTCCGCGCCCGCCAGACTCGCCGCGTTGTCGGCAAGATTCGCTTTCGCGAGCTGGTCCTGTGGGAAGCGCGATGATACCTGCTGCCAGCGCGCCACGCGCTCCCTCGGATTCGATTCCGCCAGCGCCCACAGATGCCAGGCGCCCCTGTTCTCGGGATCGGATGCGATCGCGCGCGAGGCGAGATCACCCACTGCTTCCGGGCCCGCGCCGATCAGCCAGTAGTGATTCGCCAGCGCGACGAGCGCTTTCGCGTCATCCGGACGCTCAGTCACCGCGCGCTCGAGAGCCGGCAGTGGATCAACCAACTCTTCGCTGGCTCGAGATGCGTGCGGCTCAGTCATGCGTGCGAGATGCGTGCGGACCGGTCATCGTAGTAGTGAGAGGCTTGGCTCAGCCATGCGTGTGCGAGGCGTGCGACTAGTCATCAATCTTTCATCATAAGAGCGCCGTTCCTGACTTTCATTCAAGTCTTGAATCCGACGGAAAAGCTCCCAGCCGTAAGGCTGTAAAGCTTAAAGCTCCCTGCTTGGGTATTGTAAGACTCAGAGGCTTCGGTATTCGACGGCCGTGAGGTTTCGGTATTGAACGCCCCAAAAGGTAACGGTAAATCTCGAATCCGAAAAAGTGCGCTGGACTTTCCCGGCGCGGGAGCCTACCATTCAATTGTTGCTGGACAATTCCGGCGGTCGATAGTACCATTCTTGCACCAGCGCAGCCTAGCAGCGCGCCATTCCATATAGAATAGGGTTCCGGTAATCGCGTGAGTTTTAAGCCGCGGTGCGCGTGAGCCATTCGAGCAGCACTTTTCTTCTCAGCCACACCACAACTGCATGAACGAACGTCGACGTCCTTTTCGTCGCGGCCGGAGGTCTCGTCAGTCCGGCAATCAGCCACAAACTCCACTCACCGAATCCTACAGTGATGTAGATCCGTACCTGGAGCCCATGGATTCTTCGACACCAACCCCCAACGCAGCGCAGATACCCGACGCGCGCGACAATATGACATCACCAGCCATTCCTTCTCCCACTCCCACTCCACCTCCCACTGCCGCGCCCAGCGCGGCGGCGAATTCCGAATCCAATTCCGGCGCCGACGATTCGCCCAATGGATCGGGCGACACCGACGCTTCCCCACAGCAGCAACAGCAGCAACAGCAGCAACAGCAGCAACAGCAGGCGCCGTACAATCCGCAGACATCGGGCGGCGGGGGCGGGAGCGGGGAGAGGGGCGGCCAGCAGCAGCGCGATGGCAATCAGCGGCATCCTGGTGAGCGCGGCGACAACCGTAACAACGGACGACGCGGCCGCAATCAGCGCGGACGCGGCAGACAGCGTCCGCAGAGCGGACCACGCGGAGGCGGCGGCGGCGGTGGTGGTGGCGGCAGCGGCAGCGGCAGCGGCGGAGCAGAGCAGGCATCGCGTGCACCCGTCGCTCCTGTCATTCCGGATGGAGAGACCACGGGATGGTTTGATCCGCAGCGCGAGGGCGGCTTCATTCGCCGCGCCGCGAACAGCTACCTCGCCGAGCCGGGCGATGCGTACGTGCCGACACAGGTCATGCGGCAGTACATGCTGCGCCGCGGCGATCAGGTGCTCGCCACCACCGGACACGATCATCGCAATCGCGTAGTCGTCGTCGACGCCAAGGAGATCAACGGCGCCGATCCGGAGGCGGCAACAAGGCGCCCTGATTTCGGCTCTCTCACCGCGTCGTATCCCGAGCGCAAGCTCAAGCTCGAGACGGGAAAACCCGCCAAGACCGGCCCCGAGCTGACCCGCAGAGCGATCGACTTGATCGCGCCAATCGGGTACGGCCAGCGCGCACTCATCGTCGCCCCGGCACGCGCCGGCAAGACCATGCTCCTCCAGGCGATCGTCGAAGGCGTGGCGATCAACCACCCCCAGGCGACCCTCCTCGTTCTGCTCGTGGACGAGCGCCCCGAGGAAGTGAGCGAGATGATCACCTGGGGCTATGGCGAGGTTGTTGCCTCCAGCTTCGACATGCCCGCGGTTCGTCACACCGATGTGACCGAGATGGTGCTCGAGCGGGCGCGCAGACTCGTGGAGCTAGGCAAGGATGTCGTCATTGTATTGGATTCCATTACGCGCATGGCGCGCGCTTACAACACCGTGGAACGCGGCACCGGCCGCACCCTCTCCGGCGGACTCGATTCCTCCGCGATGGCGAAACCCAAGGCCTTCTTCGGCTCCGCGCGCTCTGTCGCTCCGGAGCACGGCGGCGGATCGCTCACCATCATCGCTACCGCGCTCGTCGAGACCGGATCACGGATGGACGACGTCATCTTCGAGGAGTTCAAGGGCACCGGCAACTGCGAGATCAAGCTCGATCGCTCGCTTTCCGAGAAACGAATCTTCCCGGCGATCGATGTCGCTACCAGCGGCACACGTCGTGAAGACAAGCTCTTCCGTCCTGATCAGCTAGAGCATGTCTACACACTCAGACGCGGTCTTCAGCAAATGCCCTCCAGTTCGGCAATGGAGTGGCTCATCAAGCGCATCGCGGCAACGCCAAGCAACGACGCGCTGCTGGAAGGTCTGTAGACAGGCTCGCTCGCTTCTGCCCCGTTTCTCCGTGGTCCTCGCGTGGGCGGGGGCGCTCCTCTTCGTTCCGGCAGTACTCGCATCCCAGGCTGCCCTACCAGCAGCACCGAGTCACCCTGAAGTAGTCAACCTCACGCTCAAGGGCGTGAAAGTCGTGAAGCAGAGCGATCTCCTTCAGAGCATCTCGACCACGTCTTCGCACTGCAACGGCTTCGTGCTCGTGCCGTTCTGCTGGATCAGCAAGTCGAAGTACTTCTACACCAAGAATTATCTCGATCACAAGGAGCTCGAGCGCGACGTGCTCCGCGTGCGCGTCTTCTACTGGAAGCGCGGCTACCGCGAAGCCGAGGTGGATACCGCGGTCGTAGCAAGGGGGCGCAACCAGGTCGGCGTCACCTTCCTCATCAAGGAAGGACCGCCGACGATCGTTTCCGAAGTCATCATCAGCCAGCCGACGCCGCTGCTATCGCAAAGGGAGATCGAGAAACACGTCGTGCTGGGGAAGAACGGGCCGCTCAATCTGATCAGGCTCGACTCGTCGCGGATCTTTCTGCAATCAATACTATTTGACAAGGGATACGCCGACGCCGAAGTGGACACGTCGGTCGTCATTGATACCGCTTCGCGGACGGCGGTCGTCAAGCTCACGCTCAATCCGAAATACAAGACGACGGTCGAAGACATCGTCGTCACTGGCAACGACGACGTGAGCGAGCGCACGATCAGGAAGTCGCTGACCTTCCATGTCGGCGACATCTTCCGCCGCTCCGAGATGCTCCGCAGCCAGAGAGCGCTCTACGAGTCGAATCTCTTTCGCCGCGCCGCCATCGAGCCGCGTCCGCCAATCGACATCGCCACTCCCGACTCGGCGAAGGTGGTCGTCGTCACCGTGCAGGAGGCACCTCCGCGGGAGGCGCGCCTGAGCGCCGGATTCAACACGATCGATTTCTTCCAGGTCGAAGGACGCTACACTCACTACAATTTCATGGGCGGAGCCCGGCGGCTTGATGTTCAGGGAGCGGTTGGAAATCTTCTCGCGAGCTCGCTCAACGGACGCGGCATCTTCCGCAACGCATCCGTTCCGCAGACGAGCAGCCTCGCGCCCTACTTCGTTCCGACCTACAACACCAGCATCGACCTGCGCCAGCCGTGGTTCGGATCACCCCACAACGTGCTGGCGCTGAGCCTGTTCACGCACCGCCGCAGCGCGCCCGGCATCTACGTCGATCGCGGCTATGGAACGAGCTTGACCTTCACGCGGGACCTGACTGACCGTGCGCCCGCGAGCCTGAATTACAGGTTCGAGATCAGCAAGGTCGACGCGGGCGATGTGTATTTCTGCATCAACTACGGTGTGTGCGACCTGCCGACACTCCAGGCGCTGCGCGGCAACCAGCGGCTTTCGCCATTCACCATCACCTCGTCGATCGATCGCACCAATGATCCCTTCTCGCCCAACCGGGGATACCGAGCCAATGCAAGCGTCGAGCACGCGTCCGCATTCACGCTCTCCGATTTCCGCTACAACCGCGCGACGCTGGACGGTGCGGGCTTCTATCAGGTTCGAAAGCGCGGCGCGATCGGCGTGCACGCTCGTGTCGGCTGGGTCAGTCCACTGGGCAGCACAACGCAGGCGGTCGGTGTCGACGCAGCGTTCGGCGACGGAATCCTCCACCCGAGAAAACGGTTCTACGCGGGCGGATCGCACTCGGTGCGCGGCTTCGGCGAGAATCAGCTGGGGCCGCGCGTCCTCACGATTCCAATCGGCATGCTCCAGTCGCACGACAGTCTGAACACAGCATGCATATCGGGAACTGACGTCACTGCATGCGATCCCAATGCTGGGGGGCTCAAGGATCGCGACTTCGAGCCGCGTCCGCTGGGCGGAAATTTCGTGGCTGAAGGAAGCGTCGAGGCGCGCTTTCCGGCGTGGCGGGACCTGATTGGAGCGGTCTTCGTGGACGCCGGACTGGTCCAACAGAAGACCAATCCGACCCTTCCCA
>JADGQV010000015.1 GCA_017881465.1 Gemmatimonadaceae bacterium | reverse complement strand
CTTTCATTCACTGCTAACGCGCTCGCTATTTCATTGCGGGTAGGACTCCGAGAGGTTGAAGGCGACGTCTTTCCCTTTAGTTAGAAGTTCTTTAGTACTATTTCATTGATTCTTAATCTTGCGGGTATTCCGCGGGGGTCCCGTTGCGAACAGCTTTCATTCACGGACTTCCCACTAGGTGAGGAATGTTTAACCAACTGCTCGAGTCAAAGGCTAAGAGGCAGAAGATGGCTGGCGGTACGATGTTCAGCATCGTACTCCACACGGTTCTGATCGGAGCAGCGGTGTACGCGACCGCGCGCGCCGGCGTCAAGGACGACAAGTCGAAGGCTGAGAAGATTCAGTTCGTCGAGATGAAGAAGGAGCCTCCGAAGGTACCGGACAAGCCGGCCCCGCCGAAGGAGGTCGTCGTCAAGCCGCCTCCGGCGAAGGGATTCCAGGTTCTTCGCGCGCCCGTCAGGATCGACATCAAGATTCCCGAGATCGATCTTACGAAGGCGATCACCAATGAAAGCGACTTCAGCGGAAAGGGCGTGAAGGGCGGCACCGGGTCGGGCGTCGTCGGCGGAGTCGGCCCCGTCACCAACCAGACCTATTTCGAGTTCCAGGTCGAGAAGCCAGCTGAGATGCTGGCCGAGAGTCCGAAGCCGAAATACCCATCGGTTCTGGAGAGCTCAGGCATTGCGGGCGAAGTTCAGGCACAGTTCGTGGTGAGTAGTTCCGGCAAAGCCGACATGGATTCGTTCAAAGTGCTGAAATCGACGAATGAGCTGTTCACACAGGCGGTGAAGAACGTTTTGCCGCGGATGAAGTTCAGTCCCGCGATGATCGGCGGCAAGCCGGTCAACCAGCTGGTCCAGCAGTCATTCCAGTTCGCCGTTCCCCGCTAACAAACTCACCGGAGTAAACAATGCAGCTGTCACTACTCGACATTTACAACCAGATGGGCAACTTCGCGAAGGGCATCGTGTACCTCCTCGCCATCATGTCGATCTGGACCCTGTCCGTCGCGATCAAGAAGTGGTGGGACCTTCGCCAGGCGCAGGGTGAGACGCGAAAGTTCGCCCCCGAGTTCTCGCAGTTCCTCGAGGAAGACAATCTTACCGAAGCGGTCACTCTCGCGGACAAGTACAAGAAGTCGCACGTGGCCCGCGTGCTGGGTGGCGCCCTCACCGAGATCCGCCCGCTCATTCAGGATGGCTCGGTGACGGTGGGCGACATCAATTCGGCTGAGCGCGCGATCGAGCGCGAGATGCTGATGACGATCACGGATCTGAAGCGCGGGTTGGGCGTGATGGCAACCGTCGGCGCGACTGCTCCGTTCGTCGGACTTCTGGGAACCACGATGGGCATCGTGAACTCCTTCGCCGCCATGGCCGCGTCTGGCTCGGGTGGACTCGCCTCGATCTCATCCGGTGTGTCCGAGGCGCTCATCACGACCGCGTTCGGTCTCGTCGTCGCGATCCCGGCGGTGTGGCTCTTCAACTACTTCCAGATCAAGATCGACAATCTCACGGCCGAGATGACGTACACCTCGAAGGAGATGATCGACTACATGATCAAGAACGTCTCCGGAAAGGGCGAGTTCGGAAGATCGCGCTTCACGCGCGAGTTCAACACGACGGCGACAGCGGGCAACTCACCGATCTCGCAGTAACCCGGGGAGGGTTGAGTCATGGCAATGTCTGCTGGTACCGCGGGGGGCGTAAAGGCGTCACCAAACGTGACGCCGATGATCGACGTGATGCTCGTGCTGTTGATCATCTTCATGCTCGTCATCCCCGCGATTACAGCCGGTTTCCAGGCGATTCCGCCTACCGGTGTCAACCTGAAGCCGCATCCCGAGGAGGATCAGGATCAGGTCCTCGGCATTGATGCGAACGGACAGTACTACCTGAACAAGAAGGCGATCCCGAACGCCGAGCTTGGCGAGCGATTGAAGGCAATCTTCGAGAACCGCCAGGAGGACAAGCTTCTTTACGTCAAGGCGCACAAGGATCTGGTTTATGGAAAGGTTCTGGATGCGCTTGACATCGCGGCCCACAACGACGTGCGAGTGACGGGGATGATCACCGATCAGCGTCCGGGGACAATATCCGCGGTTCAGACCGACAATCTCTTCAATGCGCCTGCTGCTCCACCGGCGGGAGGGAAGCAATAATGGCCATGTCCGGAGGAAGTCCCACTGGCGGCCTGACGAACGAGATCAACGTCACGCCGATGATCGACGTGCTGTTGGTTCTACTGATCATCTTCATGATGGTCATTCCGATGTCGCGGAAGGCGCTCGACTTGCAGCTGCCTGATCCGACTCCACAGGCGGATCAGTCTGGTCCGCCACCCTCGCAGATCGTGCTCGAGGTGCTGCCCGGAAACATTTTCAAGATCAACTCGCAGCCGGTGTCGAAGGAAGATCTCGGGAAAAAGCTCAAGGAGATCTACGATCCGCGGCCGGACAAGATCATTTTCGTGAAGGGTGATCCCGCCGTGAAGTACTCAGACGTGATCGCAGCGATGGATGTGGCGCGGGGTTCCGGCGTCAAGGTAATTGCCGCTACGCCGAAGGATGTGAAATAGCTACGCGCTATCGCCCGCCGGTCGGGCTACCGCACAGAAAGGAAGAGCGGTGGAAAGGGATCATTGCGTCGCTCTTCGTGCACGCACTGATCCTTTTTCTCATTCTGGCGCCAATTGTCGGGTCGTCGGATTTCACCCATGGTCCGGTGGTCGGCGGCGGCGGCCCCGGACCGGCAGGTGGAGGCGGCGGAGGAGTCAACGGTCCGGGCTCGCGCGAAGAGCATCTCGAGTTTGTGCGCGTGAGATCGGATCCGACGGTGATGCCGAAGCCGAAGCCGCTCACGGTGCCGCCAGTGAAGCCACCAGAGCCCCAGCCGCAGGTGGAATCTCCGGTGATTCCGACGCCGCCGGTAAGTTCGGCGGTGACGACAACGAACAGTGGCGAGGGCAGCGGCAACGCCGGCACGGCGGGCGCGGGTCCGGGGACGGGCGGCGGCGTAGGATCGGGCGTCGGCACCGGGCGCGGGAGCAGCGTTGGTCCCGGGACTGGCGGTGGTCCCGGAAAGGACTTTCCGCCGACGCTCAGAGATCTCTTCATTCCTCCGCTTCCCGCGCCCGACAGAGTAAAGCCCTACCACCTGATCGCCTGGTTCGACGTGGACGAGAAGGGAAACTCGACGCTCATAGCGTTCAATCCATCCAAGGATGGGGGTTACAACAGGCGGCTGACGGAAGTGCTGCGATCACTGCGGTTCCGTCCGGGGGTGCACGCGGACGGGACGCCTATGCGCGACACCGTGGACGTACACTTCATTTTCTAGGAAACTGCTTAGGGGATCAATTCTCCTCACCAGCGCACAAGCCGCGAGCAGTCCCTTTCCCTAGCAAAATCCTCCCGGGTCGGGTAACTTCTGCGCGCTGTACAGGGGGGAAACACCGGCGAGCAACCGAGCACTTGAGGGAGAGCGTTGACAAGCACGACACCCACGGCCGACACTCCATCGTCGCGCGAGTTCGTCAAGGCGCTGACGCTCACCGACGCGACGATGCTCGTCGCTGGCTCGATGATCGGGTCGGGCATCTTCATCGTCTCCGCCGAGATCTCGCGGACGGTCAATTCACCCTTCTGGCTGCTCATGGCGTGGATCGTCTCCGGCGTCGTGACGATCTTTGGCGCCCTCGCGTATGGCGAGCTCGCGGCGATGTATCCCCGCGCCGGCGGCCAGTACGTATTTCTCCGGGAGTCCATGGGTCACCTCATGGGCTTTCTTTACGGCTGGACCCTTTTCGTCGTGATCCAGACCGGCACGATTGCCGCCGTCGCCGTCGCGTTCGGAAAGTTCCTTGGTGTACTCTGGCCGGCGATTACGCCCGACCGCTACGCCTGGTTCCCGCAGATGGATTTCACGACCGCGGGCACTCCCGTACAGCTTGGCTTGTCGCCGCAGCGGCTGATCGCTCTGATCACGATCTGGGTTCTGACCTGGATCAATCTGCGCGGCATCAAGGAAGGCAAGATCGTTCAGACGACGCTGACCATCGTGAAGACCGGTGCGCTGGCCGCGCTGATCCTGCTCGGACTTACGATTGGCCGTCATCCCGAAGCCATCGCGGCCAACTTCTCGAACGGGAACTTCAATCCCGTTGCGTTCATCCCGGCGTTCATCATCGCGTTCGGATCTGCGCTGGTAGGCTCCCTGTTCGCGAGTGACGCCTGGAACAACGTGACATTCGCCGCCGCTGAGGTTCACTCGCCGCAGCGAAATCTTCCGCGCGCCCTCATCTACGGGACGGGGCTCGTCTGCCTGCTCTACCTTCTCGCGAACATCTCTTATCTGAGCGTGCTGCCGCTCCACGGAGTGGCGAACGGCGCCACCGTGATGGAGCGCGGGATTCAGTACGCGACGCAGGACCGAGTGGCGAGCGCGGTGGCCGAGACGATTTTCGGGGCCGCGGGCGCGTCGATCATGGCCGCCGCGATTCTGATTTCGACTTTCGGCTGCAACAACGGGCTGATTCTGTCGGGCGCTCGCGTGTACTACGCGATGGCGCGGGACAAGCTGTTCTTCGCGAAAGCCGGCACACTCAATCGAAACCATGTCCCCGCCGCAGCGCTGGTAGCGCAGTCGATCTGGACGAGTCTTCTTTGTCTGACGGGCACGTATGGCCAGCTGCTCAACTACGTCATCTTCGCGGCGCTCATCTTCTACGCTCTCACTACGGTCGGACTCTTCAGACTCCGAACGCTTCGCCCGGACGCGGAACGTCCCTATAAGGTTGTCGGCTACCCAGTTCTGCCTGCCCTGTACATCATTCTCGCATCGGCAATCGCGGTGATTTTGCTGATCGCGGACCAGACGCGAGCCCAGGCCATTTCCGGGTTCGTAATCGTACTGCTCGGCGTTCCCGTTTACTTCATCTGGCGCAGAGTGGAATCCGCACCAGCACGCTGAGCACGAAAGCCGGTTCTGCCTTGAGCCGGCCGCATTTCACCCTTGGAGAATTCAGAATGAATCGGAAGTTTGCAGGAGTTTTTGGTAGCCTTGCTCTCGTTTTGTCGCTGCTGGCCGTCTTCGGGACGCGCGGAGCCGCGCAGGGCGTGGGAGAGAATCGCACTGACAGCGCGATCGCGGCGTCTGCGACGGGTACGGCGCCGGCCGTCCCGGTGGCTCACCAGGCGGGTGGAGAGGCGAACCTCATAATTCCGGATCTCTCGCAGGTCAGCTTCCTGGGAGGAATTCACGGGCGCTCGCTGCTCATGGGTGGACTCGTCATCTGCGCTCTCGGACTTCTGTTCGGGCTGGTGTTCTACAGTCAGCTCAAGCGCATGGTCGTGCACGAATCGATGCGCGAGGTCTCTGAGCTGATCTACGAGACGTGCAAGACGTACCTGATCACGCAGGGCAAGTTCATTCTGATTCTCGAAGTCTTCATCGGCCTGGTGATCCTGCTGTACTTCGGATTCCTGCTGAAGCTCGCGCCCATGAAGGTCGCGATCATTCTGCTTTTCAGCCTCGTCGGCATCGCGGGGAGCTACGGCGTGGCGTGGTTCGGCATCAGGATCAACACCTTTGCCAATTCGCGCACGGCGTTCGCGAGCCTCCGCGGAAAGCCGTACCCGTGCTACTCGATTCCGCTCAAGGCCGGTATGAGCATCGGCATGCTCCTCATCAGCGTGGAGCTGGTGATCATGCTGTTCATCCTGCTCTTCATCCCGGGCGACTATGCGGGCCCGTGCTTCATCGGCTTTGCGATCGGCGAGTCGCTTGGCGCGGCGGCGCTGCGTATCGCTGGTGGAATCTTCACCAAGATCGCGGACATTGGCGCCGACCTGATGAAGATCGTCTTCAACGTGAAGGAAGACGACGCCCGGAACCCGGGCGTGATCGCGGATTGCACCGGCGACAACGCCGGCGACTCGGTCGGCCCGAGCGCTGACGGGTTCGAGACCTACGGCGTGACGGGTGTCGCGCTCATTTCCTTCATCGTTCTCGCCGTGCGGGAGCCGTCGGTGCAGGTGCAGCTGCTGGTGTGGATCTTCGTGATGCGCATCATGATGGTGGTGGCGAGCGGACTCTCCTACCTGATCAATGAAGCGGTCGCGAGAGCGAGATACGTCAACGTCGACGACATGAACTACGAGTCGCCGCTGACCTCGCTCGTATGGCTGACGTCGCTGACCTCAGTTGCGCTCACCTATCTCGTCTCCTACATGCTGCTGCCCGATCTTGGCGATGGCTCCCTCTGGTGGAAGCTATCGACGGTAATTACCTGCGGCACGCTGGCTGGAGCAATCATTCCTGAGCTCGTGAAGGTGTTCACGTCGATGGACTCGCGTCACGTCAGGGAAATCGTGACGTCGTCGCGCGAGGGCGGAGCATCGCTCAACATTCTGTCCGGACTCGTGGCCGGAGACTTCAGCGCCTATTGGATCGGCATGGCGATCATGTCGCTGATGTCGATTGGCTACCTGGTGAGCACCACCGGCTTCGGCGCGCTGATGATCGCGCCAGCGGTGTTCGCGTTTGGTCTGGTCGCCTTCGGATTCCTGGGAATGGGCCCGGTCACCATCGCGGTCGATTCGTATGGTCCGGTTACCGACAACGCCCAATCGGTTTTCGAGCTGTCACAGATCGAGCAAATGCCCGGCATTCGCCAGCAGCTGAAAAACGAGTATGGCTTCGATCCCCAGTTCGAGAGGGCGAAGGATCTGCTCGAGAAGAATGATGGAGCCGGCAACACGTTCAAGGCGACCGCCAAACCGGTTCTCATCGGCACCGCGGTCGTGGGCGCCACCACGATGATCTTCTCGATAATCCTCGGACTCACCCACGGATTGCAACCGGAGTATATCGCGAACCTTTCGATTCTGCATCCGCCGTTTCTGCTCGGCCTCATCGCCGGTGGAGCGATGATCTACTGGTTCACGGGCGCATCGACCCAGGCGGTCACCACCGGCGCGTACCGGGCGGTCGAGTTCATCAAGGCCAACATCAATCTCGAGAGCACCGCGAAGGCGTCGGTGGCCGACAGCAAGAAGGTGGTCGAGATCTGCACCAAGTACGCGCAGCAGGGAATGTTCAACATCTTCCTGACGGTTTTCTTCGCGACGCTCGCTTTCGCGTTCGTCGAGCCGTACTTCTTCATCGGGTATCTGATTTCGATCGCGCTGTTCGGACTGTTCCAGGCGATCTTCATGGCCAACGCCGGCGGCGCCTGGGACAATGCCAAGAAAATCGTCGAGGTCGAGCTGAAGCAGAAAGGCACTCCGCTTCACGCCGCGACCGTGGTTGGGGACACTGTCGGCGATCCGTTCAAGGACACGTCGTCGGTCGCGCTCAACCCGATCATCAAGTTCACGACGCTGTTCGGGCTGCTCGCGGTGGAGCTTGCCGTTTCGCTGACGGCGGACAAGGGCGTGACGCTGACGCGCATTCTGGCGGCGGTCTTCTTCCTCATCTCGGTAACGTTCGTGTGGCGGTCGTTCTATGCCATGCGCGTGAAGAGTGGCATTGCCTGATTCTGTTCTGTCCTACTCTCCCGCTCTTCCATGAGATCACTCTTCGGGAGAAAATCGGTCGCTGATTTCGAAGCTGACGTCAGGCTTCACGGCGGTCTCCGACGCACGCTCGGCAAATGGCATCTGACGGCGCTTGGGGTTGGCGCGACGATCGGCGCCGGGATTTTTGCGACGACGGGCACGGCCATCGTAGGCGATGCGGCCCGGCCCGGCGCTGGCCCCGCGATCATTTTTTCCTTCGTGCTGACGGCCGTCGCTTGCGGCTTCGCCGCTCTCTGCTACGCGGAGTTTGCGGCCATGGTGCCGGTCTCGGGCTCTGCCTACACCTACGCGTATGCGGCGATCGGCGAGTTTGTCGCGTGGATCATCGGCTGGGACCTCATTATCGAGTACGCAGTCGGAAACATCGGCGTGGCAATCGCGTGGTCAGGATATTTCCGCGAACTATTGAATCATGTGGGCCTCGATCTACCGGCCTGGCTCGCGACAGACTACCGATCGGCTCACGATGCATTCACGCAACTGAGTAATGCCGCTGCCGGGACGGTCGACACCACGACGCAGTACCTCGCTTCGGCATGGGTCGGCGCACCTCACGTGCTGGGTTTACCCGTCATAGTCAACCTTCCCGCGGTGGCCGTCGTGGCGGCGATAACCATCATTCTTGTAATTGGGATCAGGGAATCGGCTGACGCCAATAACGCGATGGTGTTACTCAAAGTCGGCATAATTCTCTTTTTTATCTCCGTTGGCGTTTTCCTGATAAGGCCTGGAAACTGGACGAACCCTCAAACCGGCGGCTTCGCGCCGAATGGCTTCGCGGGGGTCAGCGCCGCGGCGGCGATCATTTTTTTCAGTTACATCGGCTTCGACGCCGTATCGACTGCCGCGGAAGAGACGAAGGACCCGGGGCGCGATATGCCGTTCGGCATCATCATGAGCTTGTTGATTACAACCGTACTGTATATCGCCATCTCCGTCGTGATGACGGGCATGGCCCCGTGGCAGCGTCTCGGAACTCCGGAACCGATGATTACTGCGCTTCAATTCGCCCATGGGCCGCCCGCGCTGCTCAATGCCTCGCGTTTTATCATCGCGCTCGGTGCGGTTATCGCCATGGGCAGCGTGCTACTTGTATTTCAACTCGGCCAACCGCGCATCTTTTTCTCAATGTCGCGCGATGGGCTATTGCCGCCCTTTCTCGCGAAAATCCATCGCCGCTACAAGACGCCTTACGTCGGCACGATTCTCACCGGCGTATTCGTCGCCGTGTTTGCCGCCTTTGCAAATATTGCGGAGGTCGTGGATCTGACGAACATCGGAACGCTGTTCGCGTTCGTCCTCGTGTCCGCAGGTGTGATCTTTCTCCGTCGCAGCGATCCGGACCGGCCCCGCCCCTTCAGAGTGCCGTTGGTGCCTCTTACGCCACTGATCTCGATTGTGGCGTGCCTCTACCTGATGTTGCAGCTACCGGTCGTCACCTGGATCCGCTTCGCTGTTTGGCTCGTCATTGGACTCGTGATCTATTTCGCATACGGCTATCGTCATTCAACGCTTCGCCAAAGGGCCGGATCCGCGACCGCGAATCTCCCATAGCGTGATTGCGATGGAGCCACCATCATCGCTTCCGACCTGATCCACAGCCCAATCATAAACCAGATAGCATGACTTTTCGGAACCCCCGACGCATCCCCCTCACATCGTGGATAATGATCTCGATGGTGGTCGGGGTTCTGATCGGCACGTTCGCGCCGCAGTTCGCGGTCTCGCTCAAGCCGCTGTCGACTGTATTCCTGCGGATGATCAAATCGATCATCGTGCCGCTCATCTTTAGCACGCTGGTCGTGGGAATAGCCGGGCACGGCGACGACATGAAGCGGGTCGGGCGTCTCGCGCTCAAGTCGATCATCTACTTCGAGATCGTGACCACGCTCGCGCTCGTCATCGGCCTCGTCGCTGTGAATCTGGTGCGACCCGGCGACGGAGTGGCGCTGGCCGCGTCCGCTGAGGCGGGGAAAGAGCTGTCGCACAACATACAGACGGGAACCGGATTCCTGGAGCATCTGGTGCCCACGAGCTTCTTCGACGCCGCCGCGAAGAACGAGGTGCTTCAGGTCGTCTTCTTCGCCGTGATCTTTGCCGTGGCGCTGTCGAAGGTTCAGGGTCGTTCGAAGGAGTTCGTGCTTGCCGGCTGCGAAGGGCTCGCCGACGTGATGTTCAAGTTCACGATGATGGTGATGCGCTTTGCGCCCATCGGTATCGGGGCGGCGATAGCCGTCACCGTCGGGCAGAGCGGACTCGGCGTTTTGTTCAACCTCGGCAAGCTCATTCTCACCTTGTACGGCGCGCTGGTGGTGTTTTTCCTTGCGGTTCTTCTCCCCGTGGCGCTGTTGTTCGGGGTTCCGCTCCGCCGGTTCATCCGCGCCGTTCGTTCGCCGGCGCTGATCGCGTTCTCGACGACGTCGTCGGAGGCCGCCCTTCCACTGGCGATGCAGTCGATGGAAGCGATCGGCGTCCCGCGGCGTATCGTCGCGTTCGTGATGCCGACCGGATACTCGTTCAACCTGGACGGATCGACGCTCTACCTCGCGGTGACATCGGTCTTCGTGGCGCAGGCGGCGGGTGTTCCAATGACGCTGGCGGCTCAGCTCTTCATGATGCTGACGCTCATGATCACGAGCAAAGGCGTCGCGGCAGTCCCACGCGCGGCGCTCGTGATCCTTTCGGGAACTCTGACGACATTCGGCTTGCCACTGGAAGGTGTGGCAATCATTCTGGGGGTTGATGCGCTGATGGACATGGCGCGCACCAGCACGAATCTCATCGGCAACTGTCTGGCGACAGTCGTGATGGCTAGGTGGGAAGGTGAATTCGCCGAGCCGCAGCCCGAAGTGCTCCTCGCGCAGGAAGGACTTCTTCCGATCGAAGCTGTGCCCCCGGCACCGCGGACTTCAGGCGCTGCTCCAGCCGCTTCCTGAGCGGCGAGCCACGCTCCATCAAACCACCGCTAAGCGCCACCGCAACCGCCGCCCGCTCGTCGGTAAATAGATGACGGGCCAGCGCGCGGATGTGGAGCACCAGCTCTTCAGCGGCCAGCGCGAGCAGGGCGTTGGCGCGGAGATCTCCCGCCGTGGCCGCGCCGAAAACTACCGGTACGAGTGAAGCAAACGCGCGGGCATCGGCGGCCGCTGCCCACGGAATGAGATCCTCGACATCCTCGCACTGCGTGGCGGCCAGAATGGGGAAGAGAAGGGCCGTCGGCGGCTCGCGTCCATCGCTCGATGCGGCGACGATGCTCAGCGCGCGCTTTCCGATCCAGCCGCCGCTTCCCTCGTCGCCGAAGGCAGGACCCCAGCCGCCGCAGCGAACGATCTCTCCAGCCGGGCTCCGGCCGTACGCGATCGAGCCGGTTCCCACGACGAGAAGAATTCCCGGACGGTCGTCAAATGCATCGTACATCGCGATCAGGCCGTCGGAATCGATGATGACTTCTTCCGCGAGCTCCTTCGCATCGAGCGCGGAATGCAGCGCGCGACGCTCTTCGTCCCGACCCGTCCCGGCGACGCCGCAGTAGAGAACGCGAGGAAACACGGCGCCTGGCTGCGCGATCTCCGCGAGCGCGCGCGTCACGAGCTCCGCGATGACGTCGGCCGAACGCTGAGCCTCGCCGGGCGCGACAGCTGACTTGGGTCCATCGACTGTCGCGAGAACCTCGCCCTCCAGCGTGCCAACGAGCACGCGGGTCTTCGATCCGCCTCCGTCAACCCCAACTACGATTTCACTCAATTCCAACGATCTCCATCAGTCGGCGCAGGGTGTGTGAACGATGAAAGGATCCCGACTCCCATCGTGAACGACGTTCCGATCAGCACGTACCAGGGAAACGCGATGTGTGAGATTGGAGTGAGCGTGTCCTTCATCGACGGAAACGTCAGCATCATCTGCTTCGCGAACACGACAAAGCTCATCGCAATGATTCCGACCGCCATGCCGAGGATTGCATCTCTCTGGATGGCCCGTCTCCACAACATGCCGAGAAAGAAGCCGCCGAGCAACGCACCGTATGTGAACGATGCGATCGACAGCGCGATGACGACGACCGGCGTACCCTGCTGCTTGTAAAGGAGCGCCGCGATCAGAAGAATTGCACCCCAGAAAAGGGTAAACATCTTTGCCATCTTGAGCGTCCGTGGGTCGTCCGCCCTGCGGCCGGAGATCGGCAGGTAGATGTCGTGAGTCGTTGACGCTGCCAGGGAGTTCATCGCGCCGGAATGCGCGCTCATCGTCGCCGCAAGAACGGCCGCGACGATCAGCCCCCTGAGTCCCGCCGGCATCGAGTCGACGACGAATGTGGGGAAGATCGCGTCGGGAACCGGAAATTGTCGCGCCTGATAAAACGCGTACAGGCCGATTCCGATCATCAGAAAGAGCGCGAACTGGAAGAAAACGGCGATGCCGCTGCCAATGAGCGCTTTGCGCGACTCCTTGAGGCTCGAGGCAGCGAGCAATCGCTGTACGATTACCTGGTCGGCACCGTGTGATGCCATCGAGAGGAACGCCCCGCCGATCAATCCCGCGAAGAGTGTGTACGGCTTGTCGAAGCCGAAGTAGACGTCGATGACGCGAAGCTTCCCGGCCCCGTGAGCCTGAGTCAGAATCGTGCCCCATCCGCCACTCACACCCTTGCCCAGCAGGTACACAGCCGAGAATCCACCGAGGAGATAGACGCTCGTCTGCAGCACGTCGGTCCACACAACGGCGCGCATGCCGCCGTGATAGGTGTAGATCAATGTCAGCGCGCCGAGCACAAGGATGGCGACGGGCATGACGTACTGCGGCGGCACCGATGGTCCGAGTATCAACGCGATCGGAATCGCAGTTGCGAACACTCGCACCGAGTCGGCAAACGCGCGGGTGACCAGGAAGATGATCGAGGCAAAACGGCGCGTTCCAACACCGAAACGCTTCTCGAGCAGAGCGTACGCGGTAACGAGCTCGCCCTGATAGTACCGTGGCAGCAGAGTGTAGGCGACGACGATTCGCCCCACCAGATAACCGACCGCGATCTGGAGGAAGCCGAGATTCGTGGTGTAGGCGAGGCCGGGAATGCTGATGAAGGTCAGCGCGCTCGTTTCCGTGGCCACGACGGAGAAGAGAACCGCCCACCACGGAATTGCGTGTCCCGCTACAAAGTAGTCTTTGGAATCCTTCTGATTGCGGCCTAGCCAGACGCCGAGAAGGGTGGTCCCGATGAGGTATGCCGCCAGTACAATAAAATCGAGGGCGGTGAAATTTGTCTTCATTTCACCGCCCTCGATTTGTACTGCTGACCAGCAGCGACTCTACGCAGAGAATGAGCTTCCGCAGCCGCACCCGCCGGTCGAATTCGGATTCTTGAACGTGAACCCCGAGCCCTGCATCGAGGTGCTGTAGTCGATCGTGACGCCGTTCAGGTACTGCGCCGAGAACGGATCGACGAATACGTTGAAGCCTTCGCGCGGGACGATGACGTCGTCCTCAGCGGCGCGATCTTCGATGACGAGGCTGTACTTGAAGCCGCTGCAGCCGCCCGGCTGCACGCTCACGCGAAGCCCGCCCTGCTCGGCCGTGACGCCCTCGGCGTCCATAAACTTCTTGACCTCGACGCCCGCGTTGGGCGTGACGCTGAGATCGATTTCAGGTTGTGACGAAACTGACATTTATCCTCCGGTGCTACATGAAATTTAGGTGGGTACGCCTACTCCGGGTAGTGTTGGCGGCTCCTCCCGGAACGACCGCGCTATCCAGCTGAAGGCCACGACGGCGATGGCCAGCATCACCAGCCCTGGAACGAGGTTTCCCAGCACGAGCTTACCGATCCCGAACAGTGATGAATACACTGCCACGATTCCAGCGATCCAGTTCGTCCAGGCGAGCGCGCCGCCGGGGATGCTTTCCCGCCCGAACCCCGCCCGTTCCGACACCCCGGCCCAGCCGGGGCCCCCAGGCCGCACCCGCCGATAGAATGCTTCCAGCACGCGATCGGGCTCCGGTTTGGTGGCAAAGGTCACCCCTAACCAGACGACTGTACTCACCGCTACGGTAACGAGCATGACCCAGGCATCGGCCCGGAGGTCGCCGTCGGGGAAGCGCGGCTTGATCAGATGGATTGCGGTGACTGAGACAGCGAAAGAGGCGATCATCGCGCTGATCTCGCTCCAGGCGTTGATGCGCCACCAGTACCAGCGAAGGATCAGGACGAGTCCCGTACCCGACCCGAGTGCGAGCAGGAATTTCCAGGCGCCTTCGATCGTTCCGAGATAGTGGGTAACGACCGCGGAGGCGAGGAACAGGAATATGGTGGCCCACCGCGAAATCGCTACGTAGTGCTTCTCGGTGGCAGTCCGGTTGAGGAACCGCTTGTAAAAATCGTTGACGAGGTAGGAAGCGCCCCAGTTGAGCTGGGTCCCGACGGTGGACATGTACGCTGCGGCGAAGCCCGCCATCATGAAGCCACGCCACGGCGTCGGAAGCAGATCCACGAACGCCTGAACGTAGGCCGCTTCGTGATCGTTCGGCACGCACACCGCGCACGTAATGCCGGCCGGATACAGGAGAATCGTGCAAAGTCCGGTGATGATCCAGGGCCACGGCCTGATCGCGTAATGCGCGACATTGAAGAAGAGCGTGGCGAGGACGCCATCGCGCTCAGTTTTGGCGGAAAAGATTCGCTGCGCGACGTACCCGCCGCCGCCGGGCTCCGCACCCGGATACCACGCCGCCCACCATTGCACCGAGAGAAACACGAACAGCGCGAGCAGAGGCATCCAGGCATAGGCCTCGATTCCGTTCGGCCCGATCTTCACCGGAAGCACGGAGAGCGCGGCATCGGCGCTTCCAAAGTGCGCGGTCAGGCCCTCCTTGAGCTTGTCCATTCCGCCCACGGCGCGCACCGAGTACACGGCGAGAACAATGACCGCGCTCATCTTGATGACGAACTGGACGAGATCGGTCCAGAGCACGGCCCACATCCCCGCGCCGGCCGAATACGCAACGGTGATGACGAAGCAGATTCCGACCGCGATGACCTCTCCGGGAACAGTGCGTCCGAGAACGCTGACGTCGCGGAGCCCGAGCGAGATCGTGAGGATCTTGATCATCGCCTTGGTCACCCAGCCCAGGATTATGAGGTTGATCGGGATGGCGAGGTAGAGCGCCCGGAACCCGCGCAGCGCGGCCGCCGGCCGGCCACTGTAGCGGATCTCCGCAAACTCGACGTCGGTCATGACGTGGGCGCGCCGCCACAGGCGGGCGAAGAAGAATACCGTGAGCATTCCGCTCATCAGCATGTTCCACCAGAGCCAGTTTCCGGCGACACCGTGCGCGGAGACGAGACCTGTCACGACGAGTGGGGTATCAGCCGCGAACGTCGTCGCGACCATCGATGCGCCTGCCAGCCACCAGGTCACCTGGCGGCCGGAAAGGAAGTACTCGTTGAGGCTCTCTCCTCCGCGTTTTGTGAAGTAGAGTCCAATGCCCACCGAGAGCATGAAGTAGGCAGCGACAATCGCCCAGTCGATCGCAGTTAGCGCCATTGGTGGTGAGTTGAGGTGGCCAGGCAAGACGCTTGCGTTTGCATTGCTAGCTCGCGTCAGTCAACGTAAAAGGACGCAAAAGAGTATCATTTGTTACGGTCAAACACGACCAACTTACCGGACACCCTTCGATGATGCGATACTATCGGTTGCTCGCAGTTCTCCTTCCAATCTGCGGCGGCTGCGTTGTCATCAGCAAGCAGATCGACCCCACATCGGAGCTCGCCGAGGCCAAGGTCAGGCCGGGCATCACGATTCTTCTCGGCGACAGCATCCAGCTTATCCGTGGGAAGCGCATTGGGCTGCTGACCAACCAGACGGGCATCAACGAGGGGGGAGTTTCCGACATCGACCTGCTCAGAGACAAGAAGGCGCGCGACGCAGCTGTGAGCCTGGTCCAGCTGTTCTCTCCCGAGCACGGGCTGCGTGGAACTGAGGACCGCCAGAACATTGCGAGCGGAATCGACCAGAAGAGCGGGCTGCCCGTTTATTCGCTCTACGGACAGCAGACCATGGCCCCGCCCGACAGCCTTCTGCGCGGACTCGATGCGCTCGTGTTCGATCTCCAGGACATAGGCACACGAACCTGGACGTACGTAGGAGCAATGGTGTACTCGATGCGCGCCGCTTCCCGGGTCCACAAGCCGTTCATCGTGCTGGACCGGCCGAATCCGATCACCGGCTACATCATCGAAGGGCCGGTTCTCGACGCCTCGCTGGCGAATCCCGATGACCCAACGCCCGGACGGCCCGGTCAGGCGTTCGCGCTCTGGCCGATTCCTCTCAGGCACGGGATGACGATGGGAGAGCTGGCTCTCTACTTCAACGACGTCCTCAAGATCCACGCGGACCTGCACGTTGTGCCGGCGCAGGGGTGGAGGCGCGATGTCTGGTTCGACCTGACGGGATTGCCATGGGTGAAGCCCTCACCGAACATGCCGGATATCCACAGTGCGGTGCTCTATCCGGGCCTCGTCGCGTTCGAGGCGACCAATCTTTCGGTGGGTCGGGGAACACCGGAGGCGTTCCAGCGTGTCGGTGCGCCGTGGCTCGACGCCGCTGCCGTGGTCGCGATGCTAAGGGACCGGGAGATTCCCGGCGTTCGGTTTTACAATGAGAGTTTCACCCCCGTAAACGCGAGCGACGGGAAGTACTCCGGCCAGATGATTCCGGGAATCAAGATCGTGGTCATCAACCGCAGCGCATTGCAGGCCGCGCGCGTCGGAGCGAGTCTGCTGTGGGCGATCAACAAGACGGCGGGCACCAGGCTTACGATTCAGAATCGCGACTTCGATCTTCGGTTTGGCTCGCCGTCGGTGAGGGAGGCGCTGCTCCGCGGCGACGATCCGGATGTGCTGATCGACAAGGAGTACAAGTCGGCGTACGCGTTCCGGGAGGCGACGAGGCAGTACCTGATTTATCGGTAACTGAGACCATTGCGTGCGCACTGGCAACTACCGACTTCAAACTGAACGGGATGCGAGGGGTCAGAGGCGTAGATATCAGCGGCTAGTAACTGCGCTGCGACGTTACTAGGTGCCGATCGGGTGTCCCTACCCGGAATTTTCCCGGTAACGTCGGGAGCGTGGTTACTAACTCACTCAGCGCTGTGCCTCTGACATCTCGCATCCCGTTCAGTTGTCGTTTTTCCTTCTTAGGCTACCGGAGCATACGTCTTGCAACGGCAAGCGATGTCCAATCCAACTCTATTGCGTGGAGGCACTGTATGCGTGTTCTCATGGTCTCGCTGTCGATGCTGGCCCTCGCGGCGTGTGGCGGGCGCCAGGTCGAAGTGCGCACCGGTCCCGAGCCCGCGGCTGACGTCGCGCTTCAGCTCACGAACAATCTGAGTCAGGCAGTCAACGTCTATGTCGTCAGCGGCGGCAACGACATCTTTCTGAAGCAGGTCGCGGCAAACAGCGTCGACCACATTCCGGTGGCGGGAGTTCCAGCCGGGGCCACGGTGAATCTCCGCGCCGTCACGGTCGATGGAACGCGCACCTATACCAAGAACAACGTCACCCTTTCCAGCATGTATGACTGGCGCCTGCCGTGACGAGACATGTGTCTCGGCCGTTAGCCAGCGGCTGGAAATAGGTCGTTGAAGGGCTTAATTTTAGGGGGCCGTCGTGTGTCACACGCCGGCCTCTTTTTTCTACGCCGCCAGCCAGTGAACCGGCACGTCGGCTAGCCTGTGCTCACCGCCGGTCCCTGCTGAATGCCAACTCCTACCGATTATCTGAAAAAAGGAGCTCTCCGCGTAATCGAGCCGGCGATCAGCTTTCTGGCGCGCAACAACGTCAGCCCCAACGCGATCACGACCGTCGGAACGCTGTTGACAGTGGCGGCGGGCGTCGTTTACGCGACCGGCCACATCATGACGGCGGGCTGGATAATGGCGGCGACAGCCTTCTTCGATGTCGTGGATGGCGAGGTAGCGAGAAGAACGGGGCGTTCGACGGTTTTTGGCGCGTTCTACGATTCGACGCTCGACCGCGTGGCCGACGGCGCCTTGATGGCGGGACTCACCGTCTTCTATGCGACCAATCCCGTGCACCGCAACCTCTACATGATGGTGGTGTGCCTGCTCGGCATCATCGGGACGTTTCTGGTTTCCTATACCCGCGCGCGGGCAGAATCGCTCGGAATCGATGCAAAGGTCGGCGTGATGCAGCGTCCCGAACGCATCGTGCTCCTGTCGGCTCCCCAGGCGCTGTTCGGCCTTTTCTGGAATGGATGGGTGCTCATCGGCATCATCATCCTTCTCACCGTCACGGCGTGGATCACAGCCGTGCAGCGGATCGCATTCGTCCATCGTTTCACCCAGCACCCTGACTTGAAGCCGATCCGAATCATCAACGATCCGGCTTCACCCACCTCTTCCACGAACCCGTCGAAGCCGGCGGGGATGCCGGCCTCGCGCCGAGCGCAATCTTAATAAAAACGGAGAAAGAAATTGGCCAGATCGTCCTCTGGTAGCGCCCCTAAATCGATAGCACCAGCTACCGGCCGGCTCGGCATTCTTACACCCGGGCTCGGCGCAGTCGCAACAACGTTCATGGCGGGAGTCGAGAGCATCCGGCGCGGCCGCTCCAAGCCGATCGGTTCGCTGACGCAGATGGCGACGATCCGGCTCGGGAAGCGCACCGACAAGCGCGCTCCCCTGATCAAGGATTTCGTTCCCCTCGCCAAGCTCGACGACATCGTGTTCGGCGCGTGGGATCCGATTCCCGACGACGCGCTGACGGCGGCGAAAAAAGCCGGCGTGCTCGAGGATCGGGACATCGAGCCGATAGCGGATTTCCTGAAGGCCATCAAGCCGATGCCCGCGGTGTTCGACAACAAGTACGTCACCCGCATTCACGGAACGAACGTGAAGAAGGGCAAGACCAAGCGTGACCTGGCTGAGCAGCTGCGGCAGGACATGCGTGATTTCAAGGCGAAGAACAAGTGCGATCGACTCGTCATCGTCTGGTGCGCGTCGACCGAGATCTACATCAAGGCCGGACCGCAGCACGCGACCATCGAGCAGTTCGAGAAGGCGATGGAGAAGAACGACGACGCGATCGCGCCGTCGATGCTGTACGCCTGGGCGGCGATCATGGAAGGCATCCCCTTCTGTATGGGCGCCCCCAACCTGTGCGTCGATACACCGGCGCTGATCAAGCTCGCCCAGGACCGCGGTGTCCCGATTTCGGGAAAGGATTTCAAGACCGGACAGACGTGGATGAAGACGATCGTGGCGCCGGGACTCAAGGCGCGCATGCTCGGCCTCAGGGGATGGTATTCGACCAACATCCTCGGCAACCGGGACGGAGAGGTACTGGATGATCCTCAGTCGTTCAAGACGAAGGAGGAGTCGAAGCTCAGCGTCCTGCACACGATTCTGCAGCCCGATCTTTACCCGGACCTGTACAAGGATTTCACGCATGTAGTCCGCATCAATTATTACCCGCCGCGCGGGGACAACAAGGAAGGCTGGGACAACATCGACATCGTCGGATGGATGAATTATCCGATGCAGATCAAGATCAACTTCCTCTGCCGCGACTCGATTCTCGCCGCGCCGATCGTTCTCGATCTCGCGCTGTTCTCCGACTTCGCGCACCGCGCCGGCATGAAGGGAATCCAGGAATGGCTGTCGTTCTACTACAAGAGCCCGATGGTCGCGGCAGGCCTGGAGCCCGAGCACGATCTCTTCATCCAGCAGACGAAGCTGAAGAACACGCTCAGGCATCTCATGGGTGAGGATCAGATCACGCACCTCGGCCTGGAGTATTACGCGTGATGCTTCGCCGCCTCGCGTTCGTGTCTGCGTTGGCGGCGGGGCTCACGAGCTGCGGTTCGAATCCGAAGGCCATCGAGCTCAGACTGTGGTCGGATAGCTACGCCTTCAGGGTGACAGTGGATCCGATGCCGCCGAGGGCGCTGGAGCCGGTGGCCTATCGCATGGTGGTGCAGGACAAGAAGACGGGCCAGCCAATCGAGACCGGGGAAGGAAGAATTTTCGCGACGAGCGCGGACCGTGCCAACACCAGCGACGGTTTCAAAAAGGAAAAAGAGGTCGGCACGTACTCGGGGAGGCTGTTCTTCGCGACCAGCGGGGACTGGGCGGTGGCGATTCAGTTCCGCCGCGAGAAGAATCCGCGCATGCCGCTCGAGCGCGTCGACTGGATTCAGACGGTCCATTCCGCCAGTGAGCCGGGCACCTGATTCTCATATGCGCCATTTTTTCAGAACACAGCTCACGCCGGTGGATGTACTGCGGATCGCGGACGAATTCTTTCCCGAGATCGGGCTGGAGCGCACCGGGCACACGGCGCGATCGCGAACGTTCGCTGGAGATCTTGGCACGCTGCAGTTGAGCGTGCGCAAGGAGGGCGGCCACTACACGTTCGCCGAGATTTCGACGGATCAGACGGGAGAGAGCCGCCTCGACCGCAACGCGAAGAAGTTCTTCGTCACGCTGCACAAGGCGGGGGATCCTCGCCACCGCATCGAAGCGGCTTACTAACATGGCGCGGTCCGGTGCCGCCGCGTCGAGGCCGGCGAATCTGACGAAAGATTCCGCCCGCTCCCATTCGGGTGGATCTCTCTCTCGCGAGCAGAAGCTCGAGCTGTACTACTACATGCGGCTGACGCGCTCACTGGAAGAGCGGTTGGTCAATCTCTATCGGCAGACCAAGGTCGTGGGCGGACTTTTCCGCTCGCTGGGCCAGGAAGCGGACGCCGTCGGCAGCGCCTACGCTCTCGATCGCTCGAAGGGCGATGTGCTGTCGCCTCTCATCAGGAATCTCGGGTCGATGCTCGTGCAGGGCGCGAAGCCCAACGAGATCGTCAAGCAGTACATGGCCAAGGGCGATTCGCCGACGCGCGGGCGCGAGCTGAATATCCACTACGGTGATCTCGAGCGTGGATTCATCGGCCAGATATCGCACCTGGGCGACATGGTTCCGGTGATGGCGGGCGTAACGCTCTCGTTCAAGCTGAGGAAGGAAAATCGCGTTGGCCTCGTGTACGTCGGCGATGGCGCCACATCGACCGGGGCTTTTCACGAGGGAATCAATTTCGCCGCCGTGCAGCGTTGCCCGCTCGTCGTGGTCGTCGAGAACAACGGCTACGCCTACTCGACGCCCCTCAGCAAGCAGACCGCCGCGAAGCAGCTCGTCGACAAGGCGATCGGGTACGGAATCGCGGGCGAGCAGGCGGACGGCAACGACGTGATCGCGACCTACGAAGTGACGAAGCGAGCGGTGGACCGCGCGCGCTCGGGCGGCGGGGTCACGCTGATCGAGCTCATTACCTACCGCAGAAAGGGGCACGCGGAGCACGACAATCAGTCGTACGTGCCGCCGGGAGAGATCGACCGGTGGGCGAGCGGGAACGATCCGATCGATCGCTACGCGAAACGGCTAATAGGCGAAGGATTCGACAAGAAGGAGCTGGATGCCGTCGATGTGCGAGTGAAGGACGAGATCGACCGCGCGACAGACGAGGCCGAAGCGTCGCCGATGCCCGATCCAACTGATGCACTCGTGGGGCTCTACGCCGATCCACCAGTGGTCGCGCCGCTCTGGTTCAGAGAGGGGATCAAGTCGGCGGTGGACGTTCACGAGCGCCCTTCGAGCTGGGGGACGCACGATGTCTGAGATCACTTACCTGGGGGCCATTCGCGAAGGTTTGTTCGAGGAGATGGAGCGCGACAAGAACGTGTTCTGTCTCGGCGAAGACATCGGCGCTTACGGAGGCGCGTTCAAAGTCACCGAAGGATTGATGGCGAAGTACGGCGAGCAGCGGGTGATCGACACGCCGATCTCGGAAGCAGCCATCATCGGGGCCGCCGCGGGTGCCGCGCACATGGGAATGCGCCCCGTGTGCGAGATGCAGTTCATCGACTTCATCTCGACGGGTTACGACATGCTGACAAACTACGTCGCGACGGCGCGCTATCGCGCGATGCTTCCGTGCCCGATGGTGGTGCGCGGGCCGAGTGGGGGGTACGTGAGGGGAGGCCCCTTTCACTCGCAAAGCCCCGAAGCGGCGTTTCTGCACACCCCCGGTCTAAAGATCGTGTATCCAGCGACCGCGAGCGACGCCAAAGGATTGCTGAAATCAGCGATTCGCGACGACGATTGCGTGCTCTACTTCGAGCACAAGTATCTCTACCGACGCATCAAGGAAGAAATGCCGTCCGGCGATCATCTTACGCCGATCGGGAAAGCACGGATCGCCCGGGAAGGGAAGGACGTCTCGATCATCACTTATGCGGCGACGGTCTGGAAAGCGCTCGATGCGGCGGAACAGGTAGATAAGGAAGACGGACTCTCGGTCGAGGTCGTCGACCTTCGTACGCTATTGCCGATGGACGATGACGCGATCACCGCGACCGTCAAGAAAACGAATCGCGTTCTGATTGTGCACGAGGATACCCGGACTGGCGGCGTGGCCGGCGAGATCACGGCGCGGATCAACGAGAGCGCGTTCGAGTGGCTCGACGCTCCGATACTCCGCGTTACCGCGGCAGACGTGCCGCTGCCCTATTCTCCGCCGCTCGAGGATTATGTGCTTCCGCAGACGTCGGACATAGTCGTTGCGCTCCGGAAGCTTGCCGCCTACTGATGGCCTTACTGGAGTTGGATCGCGGGGAGATCATCGCGCGCAACATCGGTGTTGGTTGCATGACGACATTCGCGGGGTTTTTCAGCGGCGGAATTGTCGCGGTGCTGATCGCGAAGTTTGTCGGAAGCATGCAAGGCTGTAAGCCAGTCGAGGGCCTTCCGGCGTGCAATTGGTGGGTGTATGCTGGTGTTGGGGCGGTGCTTGGCGCACTCACGCTGCCAGTTCTTGCATTGATACGGCTGAATCGAAGAAGGTCGGAGAGATAAGCGAACCAGGGAGAAGCGTTGGCACGAGTAGACATCATCATGCCGCAGATGGGCGAGTCGATTGCCGAGGGCACGCTTTCGAAGTGGCTGAAGAAAGTGGGCGACGAGGTTAAGCGCGACGAGCCGATCTTCGAGATCTCGACTGACAAGGTCGACGCGGAAATCCCGGCGCCGGCGGCCGGAGTGCTTGCCGAGATAATCGTGAAGGAAGGGGAGACCGTGGCGGTGCAAACCGTCGTCGCGCGGCTGGAGACCGAAAAGGGCGCAGCTCTGGGGGCGGGCGAGCCGGCCGCGACGCTCGACTCAGCGGCGTCTCAGCCTGCTGCGGCCCAGCAGGCAGGGAAGGGAGCGTCATCGCCCACCCCCCAACGGGAAGCTAGCCCCGCCGGCGCTCCGGCGCGTCAGCAACCGGCCGCGCCCGCAATCGCCGCATCATACTCCGGCAACGGCAACTCGTTCGAGGATCGCGTGCGCACAAAATCCTCCCCGCTCGTCCGAAAGATTGCGGCCGAGCACGGGGTGAACATCGCGTCGCTCCTTGGCTCGGGCGTCGCCGGACGGGTGACCAAGCGCGACATACTCGGCTTCATCGAATCGGGCGCGTCCACAACGATTGCCGCGCCGGGAGTTCGCATTGGCGGCGCGCCAGGCAGCCACGCGCTGCCGCTGCCCGAGCCCTGGGCTGGCGACGTCGTCGAGCCCATGTCCAAGATGCGCGCGCTCATCAGCGAGCACATGGTCGCGTCCCGGCACACGTCGGCTCACGTCTCGTCGTTCATCGAAATCGACTTCACGCGCGTCGCCCGCATTCGCGCGAAGAAGCGCGCGGAGTTCGAAGCCGCGACCGGTCAGAAGCTCACCTACATGCCCTTCATCATCAAAGCGGTGACGCAGGGGCTGCAGGCGTTTCCGGTGATGAATTCGTCCGTGGCCGGCACGAACGTCATCTACAGAAAGCAGATCAACATCGGCGTGGCAGTCGCACTCGACTGGGGACTCATCGTCCCCGTGATCAAGCACGCCGACGATCTTTCGCTTTCCGGAATCACACGCGCGCTCAACGATCTGGCAGCGCGTGCCAGAGCCAAGAAGCTCTCTCCCGAAGAGGTTCAGGAAGGCACGTTCACCATTACGAATCCGGGGGTATTCGGGTCGCTCATGGGAACGCCGATCATCAACCAGCCGCAGGTCGCCATTGTCTGCGTGGGCGCCATCGAGAAGCGCCCGAAGATCCTTCCAGGCGCCGACGGTGAGGACACGATCGCGATCCGCACCTGCGCTTATTTTTCAATATCGTTCGATCATCGCGTGATCGACGGGGCGGTCGCGGATCAGTTCCTCGCCTTCGTCAAGAAAACAATAGAAACTTTTCCTGAGACCGGACTCTAAGATGCCCAAGGCTCTCACGATTCAGCGCTCGACAGTTCCTTCGACCGAGCGTACGAACTACACGAACCGACTCAAGGCGATGCGCTCCCACTACGCGGCCGCGAATTGCCGTTTCTGGGTGTTCGAGGAGTCGTCGCTTCCGGGCGCGTTCATAGAATTCACAGAAGCCGACGACGAACAGACGCTCACCACCGCGCACGCCAGCGCGCCGCACAAGACACTGGATCCATCGCGCGTGTATCTGGAGGTCCAGCTTTAAGATGCCGGCCCGCTCGCTTCAGATAGACGGTCACAAATGGGATATCCATCCCTCCGGTTACATCACCCAGTACACACAGGATGAGTACGCACTGATATTCTCGCGGGACGCGGGCAAGGGGCGCGAAGTGCGCGTCACGCGCTATTCGCCGCAGGGCACGCGCTCGCGCGAGCAGGCGTTCGCCGAGTTGTCAGATGCGCAGCTGAAGGAGCTCTTCGAACAGTCGCAGCCGAGCTTTACTTCGCCTGAGGCCGGCTACGCGCGGTGAGCGCGGATGCGGGCCGGCCGGCGTTCGTCGACCTGCACACTCACTCGACCGCCTCTGATGGCACCCTCCCTCCCGAGGGAGTAATCGAGGCCGCCGAGCGCTGCGGACTGACCGCGCTAGCGCTCACGGATCACGACACGATCGATGGAGTTCCCGCGGCGCGCTCGGCCGGTGAGCGACTTGGCATTCGCGTAATCGCCGGAGTGGAGCTGAGCGCGTTTCAGGGTGAGCACGAGGTCCACCTGCTGGCGCTCCACCTCACCCACCTCGAGGGTTTGGAGAAGCGTCTCAGCGAGCTGCGCGCCTCGCGGTACACGCGTGCCCAGAAGATCGTGGACAAACTCAACACGCTCGGCATTCCGCTGACGCTGGACGAGGTGCTTCAGCAATCGAACGGCGGAGCCGTCGGACGTCCGCACGTGGCGCGCGCACTGATCGCGCGCGGCATGGTGCACGATTTTCGGGGTGCGTTCACGAAATATCTCGGCAACGCCGGGAGCGCGTTCGTCGCCAAGGAGCATCTCTCGATCGAGGATGCGATCGCGATCGCGCACGAGGCCGGCGCGCTGGCGATCTGGGCGCATCCAGGCGACGGCGGGAGACGCGAGAGGCTCGAGCTCCTGATCGCGGCGGGACTCGATGGCCTGGAGATAAAGCATCCCGGCCATTCATCGGAGGACGTCAAGCGGCTGCAGGCGCTCGCTGATTTCTTCAACCTCGTGCCGAGCGGTGGATCGGATTGGCACGGAGCGCCGGATGGATCGCGCCGCCTCGGAATGATGAACGTGCCGCTCAAGTGGCTGGAGCGGCAGGATGAGAAAGTCGCGTCAGTCGCATCTTCGCAGAGCGCGCCATGAGGACCGACTAATGGAACTGGATAGTCGCGTTGCACTCGTCACCGGCGCGGGGACGCGCGTCGGACGCGTGATTGCGCTCGCGCTCGGCAAGGCCGGCATGCGCGTGGGCGTCCATTACTCCGGATCGGAGGAGGGCGCGCGCCAGACCGTCGACGAGATAATCGCGGCGGGGAGCGACGCGGTGACGCTCCCGGGCGATCTGACTGATCCCGCGATCGCCCCCAGACTAGTCGAGCACGCCATGAGGGTTTTTGGAGAGCTCGATGTCCTCGTCAATTCGGCGGCGGTGATGCTGCGGACGCCGGTCGGCGAAGTCCTGGTCGAGGACTGGGACGCGATGTTCGCGCTGAATCTGCGCGCGCCCTTTTTCCTGTGTCAGTCGGCGGCGCGAGCGATGGGGGAGAGGGGTGGCGCGATCGTGAACATCGCCGACCTGGCTGCGTTCGAGACGTGGAGAGGATACGTCCCGCACTCGATCACCAAAGCGGGCATCGTGCAGATGACGCGCGGTCTCGCGCACGCGCTCGCGCCCAAGATCCGTGTCAACGCGGTCGCTCCGGGTTCTGTGCTTCTGCCGGAAGGATGGACGCAGGAGCAAGCCGACAAGCTCATCGCAACCACGCCGCTGGGAAGGCTGGGCAGCCCCGACGATGTGGCGCAGGCGGTACTCTACCTCCTCGGCGCCGACTACGTGACAGGCGAGACGATTATCGTCGACGGAGGCCGTCACGTTCGTTACTGACGACGCGAAGACACGCGCCGTCGCGGTATATTTCACCCGTAGAGTGTTTTCTCAGTAGCACTTCTTTTCAGGTGAATCCTTTGGCGACAGTGCGTGAATACGACGTTGTCATCGTAGGAGCCGGTCCGGCGGGAATGACAGCCGCGCTCTACACAGGTCGCGCGATGCTGCGCACCGCGGTCGTCGAGCGCGGATTTCCTGGTGGAGAGCTGCTGAATACCGAGTATCTCGACGATGTAATTGGTTTCCCGAAGATCCTCGGATATGAGCTGGCGGAAAAGTTCGCGGCTCACGCCAAGCAGTTCGGCGCCGAGTTCTTCGAGACTACGGCCGTGACATCAGTGACGAAAATGCCCGACGGGTATTTCCACACCGAGACCGAGAACGGCGACATCTTTCGCTCGCCCGCCGCGATCGTGACCGCCGGCGGAACTCCAATCAAGCTCGGGATTCCGGGCGAGCTGGAGCACGCGGGGAAGGGAGTGTCGTACTGCGCGATCTGCGATGCGGCATTTTTCAAGCAGCAGATCGTCGCCGTGGTCGGCGGCGGAGACGCCGCTTGCGAGGAGGCCGACTTCCTCACGCGGTACGCGAGCAAGGTATATCTGATCCATCGCCGTCACGAGTTCCGGGCGTCGAAGATTCTCCAGCGGCACGTGTTCGACAATCCGAAGATCGAAGTGATCTGGGACACGATCGCGGAGAAGGTCGAGGGCGATCCGCAGCAAGGGATGACCGGCCTCCGCCTGCACAATCTGGTGACGCGGGAGCGGACGTTCCTCGACGCGACCGGCTTGTTCATCTTTGTCGGGTTCCGGCCGAACACGGGTGTGATTGCCGGGCACTTCGATCACGACGTGATGGGTTACGTGCTCACGGACAACGCGATGATGTCCTCGATCCCGGGCCTTTTCATTGCCGGCGATCTGAGGGCGCAGCTCACGCGCCAGGTCACGACGGCGTCGGGTGACGCGACGACGGCGGCAATAGCCGCGGACAAATACATCACGCGCTTCAAGGAGACGGAGCGCGAAGGCACGGGCGAGGCCACGCGGGAAGCCCTGGAGAGCTCCCACACCAGCGCGGGAGGATATACCTGATGCGTGCGCAGGCGGGAGAGTAGCGGTGTACGTCAAGACAATCACCGTCGGAGCGTTTCAGGAGAATTCCTACCTGGTGGTGGACGATCGTTCGAGCCGGGCGGTGATAGTCGATCCGGGGAGCGAGGGCGAGCGGCTTGTGGAGGCAATCGACCGTTCAGGGGCGACGCTAGAGGCGATCTGGATTACGCACGCTCACGTGGATCATGTCGGCGCGATCGCGTTTGTGAAGCGAAAATGGGATGTGCCGATCTATCTGCATCCGCTCGACCGCCGGCTCTACGATGCCGCGGGGCTGCAGGCGCAGGTATATGGCCTTCCCTTCGAAGAGCCGCCGGCCCCCGACCACGAGTTCGCGGATGGCCAGCAGATCAAGGTCGGGGACGCCGAGATGACAGTGTTGCACGCGCCCGGGCACTCTCCCGGCCACGTCGTCATCCACGGCAACGGAATCGCGCTGGTTGGCGACTGCCTGTTCGCGGGATCCATCGGCAGAACCGATCTTCCCTTCTCGAATCCGCCGCAGCTGGCGGCGTCGCTGGAGAAAATTTCGGCGCTCCCTCCCGAGACGGTGGTTTATCCCGGCCACGGCATGGAGACGACGATTGGGCAGGAGCGGTTGTCGAATCCGTTTCTGAACGGCACCGCCCGCATTGTGGGACGCTAACTTGGATTTTCAGAGGCAACGACCATGAGCGACAACACTCGCACCGAGAAGGATCCGCTGGGCACGCTCGAAGTTCCCGCCGACGCGCTTTACGGCGTGCAGACTTTGCGCGCCGTGCAGAACTTTCCAATCAGCGGACTGCGGCCGCTGCCGGCCTTCATCGACGCGACAGTGCGGATCAAGCGCGCGGCGGCGCTGACGCACAGGGAAACGGGACGGCTCGACCCGAAGATCGCGGACGCGATCGTGAAGGCCGCAGACGAGGTTCTCGCCGGCAAGCACCGCGAGCACTTCGTCGTCGACGTCTATCAGGCGGGCGCGGGCACGTCGCACAACATGAACGTCAACGAAGTGCTGGCGAACCGCGCCAACGAGATCCTCGGCGGCAAGCGCGGCGCGTACTCGCCGGTTCATCCGAACGATCACGTCAACATGGCGCAGTCGACGAACGACGTGATTCCGACCGCGATCCGTCTCGCCTGTCTGAGCGAGCTCGGCGGTCTGGAGAAGGCGTTCGAAGGACTCGCAAAGGAGTTCGGGAAGAAGGGGAAGGAGTTCGACGAGGTGCTGAAATCCGGCCGCACCCACCTCCAGGACGCGATGCCGATCAGGCTTGGACAGGAGCTCGACGCGTACGCCGGGTCGCTGCGCCGTGGCCTCAAGCGCGTAGTCGAAGCCGCGGACTATCTGCGCGATCTGGGAATCGGTGGCAGCGCCGTCGGGACCGGAGTGAACGTCGAGCCCGAGTATCCGAAGCTCATGGTCAAGCACCTTCGCGAATCCGCGAAAGTGGAGCTGCGCGAGGGTAAGGACCGCATCCAGCTGATGCAGAGCATGGGCGACGTCGCGGGGTTCAGCTCGCAGCTGAGAGTCCTGGCGCTCGATCTGAGCAAGATCGCGAGCGATCTGCGCCTGCTCGCCAGCGGACCGCGCACCGGCCTCGACGAGATCCGTCTGCCGGCGGTGCAGCCGGGCTCATCCATAATGCCCGGCAAGGTCAATCCATCGATTCCGGAGATGGTGAACCAGGTCTGCTTCCAGGTATTCGGCAACGACGCCTGCGTGAGCGTCGCCGCCGAGCACGGCCAGCTCGAGCTGAACGTCATGATGCCGGTGATTGCGCACAACGTTCTTTTCTCGATGATGATCCTGCGGAATTCGGCGCGTGTGTTCGCGGAGAAGACGGTGAAGGGGATCGAGGCGAACGACGAGCAATGCAGGTACTGGCTCGAGCGCTCAGCCGCTCTGGCGACGGCGCTCGCGCCGCAGATAGGCTACGCGCGCGCCGCCGAGATCAGCAAACAGTCGGTGAAGGAGAACGTGCTGATCCGTGATCTGGTGAAGCGGGAGAAGGTGCTGCCGGACAAGGAGATCGACGAGGTGCTCGATCTCAGGAAAATGACGGAGATTGGCGTTCCGGGCGGGAAGCACGGCGGGGGTTCCGCCGGGTAAAGGAACTGCAACTGAACAGGCGGGAGGCGTCAGTGGCGTAGTTGCCAGTGATTTAGTTCACTACGCCCTGACTTATTCCTGTGGCGTTCTGGCGACTGCTTGTGCCCGGCACGCCAGTAGTAAAGTCGGGGCGTCGTAAACTATCAAACTGGCATCTATGCTACTCACGCCTCCCGCCCGTTCAGTTGCAGTTAAACCCAGTATCGCCGGCTAGGAGGCCGCTCCCCTTGTCCGAACCGCCTGCAATCCCTATCCTGAGTACATGCGGATAACCACCTGGGCTGAGTACGGCGTGATTTGCGCGCTCAACCTCGCCAAGCGCACCGATCTCGGACCGGTGAACGGGCGGGAGATCGCGCGGCAGGAACGCCTTCCGGCCGACTACGTCGAACAGATTCTCCTGAGACTGCGGCGCGCCGGCGTCATCGCGAGCACGCGCGGCGCGAGGGGTGGATACGTTCTGGCGCGGCCGCCGGCCAAGATTTCCATCAGAGACGTGATCCACGCTTCGGAGCTCGAGACGTTCGATCTGCACTGCGTGACTCATCCGGTCGAAGAGGAGCGCTGCTCCGCGTCGCACAGCTGCAGCATCAGGCCGGTGTGGGTGATGTTGCAGCACCGAATCGACGACGTGCTGCAGGGTGTGAGTCTCGCCGACCTCATGCACGACGAGCCGACGGTGCGCGAGCGGGTGGGATTGCCGAGCGCGGGGCGAAGCGGACCAGAGAAAGCCGGTCTCCCGATTCTAGAGACGGTCTAGATTTCCAGACCGGATGCAGAAACGGCGCGCCTGACTGAGCAGACGCGCCGTTCTTTTTTATGTGCCGAAGGGGGGACTCGAACCCCCACGGGCTTGCACCCACTGGCTCCTGAAGCCAGCGCGTCTACCAGTTCCACCACTCCGGCATGCTCTGCTTCGAAGATAGAAAGCGCGGATAGTGAAGTCAACGCGAGCGCTTTCCCAGCATCGTTGTTGCGTCTAACTTGAGCACGAAGTCAAATGGCAGAGACAGTCGAGAAGGATGCGAAAGAGTCAATCACGCGGAACAAACGCGCGAGACACGACTATCACATCATCGACACCTGGGAAGCGGGCATGGTTCTGACCGGCAGCGAGGTCAAGTCGCTTCGGAACGGAAAGGCCAACATCTCTGATTCCTACGCGATCGTTAAGGATGGAGAGGTTTTCCTGCTCAACCTGCACATATCGCCTTACGAACAGGCGAGCTACTACAATCACGAGCCCACGAGGACGCGGAAGCTCCTGCTGCATCGGAAGGAGATCCGCAAGATGATCGGCGCCGTCGAGCGCCAGGGGCTGACGCTGATTCCGCTGGAGCTCTACTTCAAGCGCGGAAAGGCGAAAGTCGCGCT
>JADGQV010000065.1 GCA_017881465.1 Gemmatimonadaceae bacterium | reverse complement strand
CACGCATACAGGCGCAAGTGGGCTATCGAACGGAAGCATCTTCCGTTGAAGGACGTAGCAGCCGCTGGTGGTTGGAAGGATGTGAGCACGCTGCTGGAAGTTTATCAGCAGTCGGATGAAGAGTCGGTCCTGGCAGTCACCAGCGTCACGCTGAAGCTGCGAGAGAGAGGCGTGGCCTAATCAAAGGCACGGAGAAACTCGACCGAAACTCGACCACGCCGGTAACGAAGAAAAAGCACCATCAGCTTAAATGCTGACAGTGCTTTCACTTGTAGAATCGGGACGGCGGGATTTGAACCCGCGACCCCCTGAACCCCATTCAGGTGCGCTAGTCCTTCCTCCCTAATTGGCACACTATCGGCACACAAACGCCACAAGAGATGGCAGCCACTTTCTCCAGCCGCGCGACCAATGCCATACGTTCCAACAACTTAGGAAATGACCCGGGTGGGTTTCGAACCCACGACCTACGGATTAAAAGTCCGTTGCTCTACCAACTGAGCTACCGGGCCTTGATGGCCTTCAAGATACAACGGACAGTGCATCGAGTCAGCCGCTCGCGTGCAGCTCGTCCGATGGTGTGGGAAGGCTTGCTGATGGTGCGCTTCCCGATGTCCGGAAGGCATCGGGATAATATCACAAATCTATGTTAGGCCACCCTGGCGGCACTCCCGCAGCGAACTGGGCACTCCTGGTGGCTCCGCGCCGTAAGAATCGTCTTCAGAGTATCCCGAATCACGGGCGCGAAAATGCCATTTGCCTTCTCAAAGGTCAACGCAGTGATGCGCGCTGTGAGGATGTCCCGCCAGCGTGAGGTTGCGGCTGCGCGCATGACTGCGCTCGAAGAGAGCAATCATCTCCTTCAGAGTCAGGCTCGCCAGCTCGAGAACCAGACCAACGAGGCCCGTGAGCTGGCACACGAGCTCGCCCTCACCAACGAGGAATTGCGCGCCGTCATCAGCGAGGCGAGGAAAGCGTGGGCGGCCGCCGACTCAGCCAACCGCTCGAAGGCCGAGTTCCTCGCGGTGATGAGTCACGAGCTGCGGACGCCGCTCAACTCGATCGGCGGCTATGTGGATCTGCTGGAGATGGAGCTGCGCGGACCGCTCACCGACGCGCAAAAATCCGACCTCACGCGCATCAAGCGCAGCCAGCTGCACCTGCTGGGCATCATCAATGACATTTTGAATTTCACCAGGCTCGAAGCCACCGAGGTGAAGTTCGACATCATTGATGTGCCGCTGCGCGCGCTGATCGCCGACCTCGACGCCGTAGTGGGCTCGCTGGCGCGCGCCAAGTCACTGGCCTACCAGTGCGATTCGCCCTCCGGCAACGTGTACGCGCGCACCGATCCCGACAAGCTTCGGCAGGTCATGATCAACCTCATCTCCAACGCGGTGAAGTTCACGCCGGCTGGGGGGCGCGTCAGGGTTTCGTGCACACTGAGGGAAAAATCGGTTTTGATTCACGTCGAGGACAACGGACCGGGTATCCCTCGCGACAAGCACGAGGTCGTGTTCGAGCCGTTCGTGCAGCTAGATCGCGGGCTGACCCGGACGATCGAAGGCACCGGACTCGGCCTGGCAATCAGCCGCGGTCTGGCGCGGGGCATGGGCGGAGACATTCAGCTGCAGAGCGATGTTGGTGTTGGCTCCCTGTTCACTGTGACCGTTCCTCTCGCCGATCGCGGCTCCAGCCGATAGGACGGCAACAACAGCTGCAACAGAACGAGAGGTGAGCTGTCAGCTGATGGCGACGTCAGCCTTGCGCCCCACGTCTCGCCGTGGGATTTTCGCTCTCCATGCCAAGCAGAATCACAATCCCCTGCGTTGCGACCCTCATCGGCGCGATCGCCTGCGCATCGGCCTCGCCTCAGCACCAACCAGCGACCGCAGCGAGTCCTGAAACTGCGACCGGATCGCAGCTTCAGGCGAAGACAGCGGGAATGGAGAGACGCGACGGATTCATTCCACTGTACCTCGATCCCAGGCAGGGGAAGATTTACCTGGAGATCCCGCGCGACTCGACTCGAGCGTTGATGTTCGTCAGTCTCGCCACCGGGCTCGGATCGAATCCGATCGGCCTCGACCGCGGAGCGAGCGGCGATTCCTACGTCGCGCGCTTCGACAAGAACGGAGACCGCGTCCTCGTCGTCTTCGAGAACTGGAACTACCGCACGTCGGCGCCAGACAATCCCGCTCACGCGCGAACCGTCCTCGAGGCTTTTCCGCCGAGCACTCCCGCATCGCTCCCGATCATCGCACAGGATGGCCAACGGCTGGTCGTCGATGCAACCGAGTTTTTCATGCGCGACTGGAACGACGTGGCAGAAACCATCGCCTCGAACAACGAGGGCGCGTACTCCGTCGCTCGCGACCGGTCGAGCATCTACAGACCCTACACAAAGGCATTTCCGCAGAATACCGAAGTCGATGTCGCGCTCACATTCGCCGCTCAGGGGAGACCGGGGCAAACCATCTCGTCGATCGTTCCCGACGGAAAATCGTTCACGCTCAGGCAGCACGTCTCGCTGCTGCCGCTTCCCGATCCCGGCTACAAGCGGCGCGTGCTCGACCCGCGGGTCGGATTCTCCGGCATCGTCTTCAAGGACTACGCGCAACCCATTCAGCAGCCGCTCGAGCAGCGGTGGATCGCGCGCCACCGGCTCGAGCGCGTGAATCCCGCGGATCCGAACAGTCCGATCAGGAACCCGCTCGTCTACTACATCGACCGCGGAATTCCGGAGCCGATTCGAACCGCGACCAGGCAGGGCGTCAGCTGGTGGATCGACGCATTCGATCGCGCCGGACTCAAGGGTGGCTTCAGGGTCGAGGATCTGCCCGAGGGCGTGGACCCGATGGACGCTCGCTACAACGTCGTCCAGTGGGAGAATCGAAACGAGCGCGGCTGGTCGGTCGGAGGCTCGCTTGGAGATCCGCGGACGGGCGAGATCATCAAAGGCATGGCGCGTCTGGATTCGCACCGCGCTCGCACGGATTACAACATCTACGCCGGACTGTTCGGCGCGGACGCGGCAGCTGCTGACACTGCGTTCGTGCTCGCTCGCGTCCGTCAGGTCAGCGCGCACGAAGTGGGACACACGCTGGGCCTGTCTCACAATTACATCGCCTCGACCTACGATCGCGGATCGGTAATGGACTATCCCCCGCCCCGCGTTACCGTCAACGCGAACGGCGACATCGACATCTCGAGCGCTTACGCCACGGGCCCCGGCGCGTACGATGTGTTCGCCATTCACTGGGGTTACGGCATTTTCCCCCCGGGCTCCGAGCAGGACTCCTTGCGTGCCATTGTCGAGGACGGTTTGCGGCGCGGACTCCTTTTCCTCTCGGATGCCGACGCGCGTCCCGATTTCGCGTCGGACCCGCGGACGAATCTCTGGGATGATGCGTCGACGCCCACCGAGTTTCTGCGGCACGAGATGGCGGCGCGGAGCCTGGCAATGTCCAGATTCGGAGAGCGCAACATCCGCGTCGGGGAGCCGGTCGCGCTTCTGCAGGAGCGCTTCGTCCCCGTCTATCTCATGCACCGTTTCGCGCTCAATTCCCTGACCAAGACGATCGGCGGAATGGAGTACGCGAACGCGGTACGGGGCGACCGGGTGCAGGCGACGCGCCCGATCGACGCGGCCGCCCAGCGCGCGGCGCTCGCGACTCTGATTTCCGCGCTCGAGCCGCGGGAGCTGGCGATCCCCGATACTGTCCTCACCCTGCTCGGACCGCGGCCATTTTCCTATCAGCCGTACGTGGAGTTGTTCAGCAGCCGCACACGGCCGACGTTCGACGAGCTGGGAGCGGCGCGCACGCTGGCTCAGATGATCGTGGATGGAATTCTTCAGCGGGAGCGCGCAGCGCGCGTCGTAGCATTTCAGACCCGCATGCCGAACCCGCTTACGCTCGGCGAAGTAGTCGACGCGTTGACCTCCGAATGGGGCGCGCCCAGGCTTGCCAGTCCAAAGCTTGACGCGCTGAGAAGGGTCTCGCAGCGAGCGGTCGTCGATCGCATGCTGCTTCTGGCCGCGGACAAGGAAGCGGCACCGGAGGTCCGCTCGCTCGTCGAGCTCAAGATGAATTCTCTCCGCGCGCGCAGCCGCGCGCTTGCTTCATCAGGAGACGAACAGCGCCGCGCGCACTGGACGAGCGTAGCCGCGGACCTGAACCGATGGCTCGAGCGGCAGGAGCTTCCGTCCCCGACTCCGGCGCTGCGTGCGCCGCCAGGAGATCCGTTCGGAATCAATTGGTAATCCCCCACAAGCACCCGTGGAGCGCGATGTGTGAGCCGGTTTCCGCCACGGCGCTCTCCGCGCGCCGGTCGTGGCGTATCATGCTGTGATTCTTGCAGTATTGCCACGTCGAAATTGTTGTCCCCAGCAGCGCGTTGCTGCTCAAATAATGTCCGATTTCTCATCTCCACTGTCCCTCCTTGGCCAACGATCACGCATTGACGAGCCCCGTCAGGCTCGCTGCTCTCCATAACACAGGACTTCTCGAGACACCCGCAGAGGACCGCTTGGACGCCTTCACTCGTCTCGCGGCGCAATTCCTCGATGTTCCCACGGTTCTCATCTCGCTCGTCGACGCCCATCGTCAGTACTTCAAGAGCGTAGCCTGCGATGGCGGTGCGGTTTCCGTTGGCTGGCATCCGCTCGAAGCATCGTTTTGCCAGGATGTCGTCGGCACCGGGATGCCGCTCGTGATGGCGGACGCGCGAACCGAGCCGGCTTTCGCTGACCGCGGCACCAAGGCGCGAGCCTACGCCGGCGTCCCTCTCACCACCGACGAAGGGCATGTCCTTGGCGCGCTGTGCGCCTTCGATGAAAAACCCCGCGACTGGAGCGAGCGCGACATCGACGTACTGACAGGACTCTCCGCGGCGGTCATGTCCGAGATTCAGCTCCGCATTGCCGCGCGCGCGATGCACGACACACAGCTGCGCCTCATCACGGAGCGGACTCTCGCGCACGCAGTCCAGCAGCAGATGCCGGTCGGTGTCGTCGTGGCGGAAGTGCCGTCGGGGCGGCTCGTTTCGGTGAACGCGCAGATGACGGAGATCTTCCGGACTTCGTTCACACCCTCGCCCGATCTCCACAGCTACAACAAATGGGTCGGATTTCGCGAGAGCGGCACACCGCTCTCCGCGCTCGAGTGGCCGTTGGCGCGCACGGTACTCACTAAGGAGAGCGTGCGGGGAGAGGAAATCCGCATTCTGCGCGGCGATGGCACCGATGGCTACATCCGCATGAGCTCCGCACCTGTGCACGATGCTGACGGCAATGTCGTAGCCGCCGTCGCGATCGTGGTCGACGTGACCGACCAGCGGATGGCCGAGCGGGCGGTGCGCACGACCGACGAGCGCTTTCGCTTCGTGGCAAGATCCACGAACGACGTCATTCGGGACTGGGACATCAAGACCAACGCGCTCGTCTGGAATGATTCCGTCGAACACGTGTTCGGGCACAAGCAGAACAAGATCTTTCCGGAGAGCAAGTGGTGGTACGATCACATCCATCCGGACGATCGCGATCGAGTCACCGCCGGAATTCAGGGAGCCCTCGATAACGCTGGAAAGAGCTGGAGCGATTCGTATCGCTACCGCCGCGCCGATGGGACGTACGCCAACGTGACGGATCGCGGCCACATCGCGCGCGACAACATTGGAACCGCTATCCGCATGATCGGCGCGATGACGGATGTAACCGAGCGCTCTCGTTCGGAGGCGGCGATCAGGTTCCAGGCGCAGCTGCTCAACGCCGTACAGCAGGCAGTCGTGGCTACGGATCCTGAGGGGATCGTGATCTTCTGGAACGCATTCGCGGAGAGCCTTTACGGGTGGGCCGCCGAGGAGGCCGTTGGAAAGCTGATCCAGGAGTTGACGCCATCACCTTTCCTTCGTGATCATGGCGGAGAGATCGGTCAGCGCGGGGCAGCCGGAGAGAGCTGGACGGGCGAGTATCTGGTGCAGGGAAAATCGGGCAAGGCGTTCCCCGCTCTTCTCACAACCGCTCCGGTCCGCGACGAACGGGGAACCGTACTCGGGTACGTTCGCGTCTCGATCGATCTGACCGAGCGGCGCAACCTCGAGGAGCAATTCCGCCAGTCGCAGAAGATGGATGCGGTCGGCCGACTGGCCGGAGGAATCGCTCACGATTTCAACAATCTCCTGACGGTGATCAGACTCAACACCGAGATCATCATGGAGGGATTCGACCCGACGGATCCGCGCAGCGAGGACGTGAAACAGATCAGTAGCGCGGCGGAGCGGGCGTCCTCACTCACCAAGCAGCTGCTGGCGTTCAGCCGCAAGCAGATTCTGCAGCCCAGGGTGCTCGACATGAACAGCGTGGTGGCGAGTGTCGAGCCCATGCTGCGACGCCTGATCGGGGAGGACATCACGATCGGGTCTGCCTGCACCGCGCGTGGCTATGTCGTCGCCGATCCAGGTCAGCTCGAGCAGGTCCTCGTCAATCTGGTGGTGAACGCTCGCGACGCGATGCCTCAGGGCGGCACGATAAGCATCGAGACCCGGAACGTCGAGCTGGACGAGACTTACACCAGCGAGCACGCGCCGGTCATGCCGGGACGGTACGTGATGCTCGCGGTGGGAGACACCGGCGTCGGAATGAACGCTGATACGCGAGAGCACGCGTTCGATCCGTTCTTCACGACAAAGGAAGCCGGCAAGGGAACTGGACTTGGGCTGGCAACCGTGTATGGCATCGTCAAGCAGTCGGGCGGGTACGTCTGGATTTACAGCGAGCCCGGGCACGGAACCACACTCAAGCTCTATTTTCCCGAAGTGAGTGCCACCGCGGCTTTCCAGTCAGTTGAATACAAGCCCGCGTCGAAGGAAGCGGCCCGTGGATCGGAGACGATCCTCCTCGTCGAGGACGAAGCGGCCGTACGAGGGCTCGCGTCGCGGATACTGGAGAAACAGGGGTACCGCGTCCTTTCGGCTCAGCACGGACGCGAGGCGATGGACATCGCGACCAGGGAGGAGGGCAAGATAGATCTGGTGCTCACAGACATCGTGATGCCCGGCATGAATGGCAGAGGTCTGGTGGAGCGCCTGGCGGGGATTCGCCCGAGAATGAAGTCGCTCTATATGTCAGGTTACACCGACGACGACATCATCCGACGCGGATTCATCGAGCCCTCGAAGAGTTTTCTGCAAAAGCCCTTCACTTCTGAAGCCTTGCTGCAAACCGTGAGGAAGGTTCTGGACGAAGGCTGAGCCGGAGCCGAGTTGAGCGTGCCTGTACCGCCCTGTATATAGGAGCATGAACTCGAAGACTCTCGGCGCTGTGGCGGCGGCGGTGATCTCACTCGCGCTGCTCGCGAATCACGCGCGCGCCCAGGATACGACCGTAGCCAAGCTCGAGCCGGTAGTCGTGGAGGTCGGACGCGGAGCACACAGATCGCCCCTCGACCTTCCTTTTGCCGTCACCGTTCAGACCCCGGACTCAATGCGGCCGGGTCAGCGGCATCTCTCGCTCGATGAGGCGCTGTGGCTGATCCCGGGTCTCTCGGTCTCGAATCGAAACAATCCGTCACAGGATCCGCGCATCTCCATTCGTGGATTCGGCGCGCGTTCCGCGTTCGGGGTGCGAGGCATTCGGGTGCTTCGCGACGGAATTCCACTCACGCTCCCCGACGGCCAGACGCCGGTTGACTACCTCGATCTCGAGTCGGTGGGCCGCGTAGAGGTAATGCGCGGGAGTGCTTCTTCGCTTTATGGAAATGCCGGGGGCGGAGTGGTCGACATCCGGACCAGCGATCCGCCGCCGGTTCCGGTTTCAGGTGCTGTTCGGATGTCGACTGGAGCTTTTGACACGCGCCGTCTCGTCGCGAAGACCGGGGGCGCGACCGATGGATTCGGATATCAGGCCAACGTCGCGCGAACCGAAAGCGACGGCTATCGCGACTACTCGCGTCAGCGGATGACGAACGGGTTTGCGCGCATGTCCTACGACAACGGCGGAGGGTCGTACGCTCTCGAATGGCTCGGAGTGAACACTCCGGTCGCGCAGAACCCGGGAGCGATTACTCGGGCGCAGTTCGAGACTGACCCGCGAATGGCGGATCCGCTCTCGATAAGGAAGGGCGCCCGCAAGGCCGTGACTCAATCCCAGTTCGGCCTGACGGGGCGTCACAGCGTTGCGCGCGGGCAGATCGAGGCATCGGGCTACGCCGGAACACGGACACTCGACAATCCGCTGACCTTCGCTGTCGTGGATGTTGGCCGCACGATGTCGGGGGGGAATCTGCGCGCAACGCTTCCCTTCTCGCTGCTCGGCGCCGATCACAGGCTCACCGCGGGGACGGAGCTCCAGCTGCAGAACGACCTGCGCCTGAATTTTGCCAACTGCAACGACGTTCCCCCGCCCACCACGCCGACAGCAACGTGCCCGCTCCTCGGCGTTGAACGCGGCAATGTGACGCTGAATCAGCGCGAAATCGTCTCCTCGTTCGGGTCGTACGTCAGGGATGAGCTAGACCTCGGAAAGCGGTACACTCTCACCGGGTCGGCCCGGACCGATGCCGTGCGCTTTCGGGTGAAGGACAAACTGATCAACGCGACGAACCCCGACGACTCGGGGCAGCGGCTTCTCGATGCCGTGAGTCCAATGGTGGGCATCCTCGCTCGACTGTCTGAATCGCACAGTGCCTATGCGAACATCTCGTCGGCTTTCGAGACTCCTACCGCAACCGAGCTCGGGAATCAGCCGAGCGGCGCGGCGGGGATAAATCGCGACCTGAAGCCACAGCGCTCGACGACTTACGAAGTCGGGGTCAAGGGCGTGGGAGATAACGGGCTGCAATACAACGCGGCACTATTCGCAACCGGTGTACACGACGAGCTGATTCCATTCGACATCCCCGCCAGCGGGGGCAGACGATACTTTCGGAACGCCGGCCGCACGTCGCGCCGAGGGGTCGAGCTGGGGCTCGGCGTTGCAATCAGGCAGCTCGAGCTCGGCGGAGCTTACACCTACGCGAACTATCGGTTCGTCGATTTCACGGTGGACACAGCGCACTACGCCGGAAATCGCATCCCCGGCATTCCACGCCAGACGCTTCAGGCAAGCGCGGCGTTGCACGGTTCGCTCGCGACTCTGGTCACGGAAGGGACGCTCTCCGACAGAATGTTCGTCAACGATGCGAATTCGGAGAGCTCCCCGGGCTACGCAATCTTCAACGCGAGAATCGTGTCGAGCGCGCTGTGGAATGGATCGGGCGCGGAGGTCACGCTCGGAGCGCAAAATCTGTTCAACGCGCGGTACATCTCGTCCGTTAGCGTGAACGCTGCCGGCGGGAAGTTCTACGAGCCGGGCTCCCAGCGCTCGATCTACCTCGGCGTGAGCCTGCTCGCCGCAGTACCGTCGCGGCGATGATCGCGTGATCCGGGTTTCGGCGGCCCCTCGCGGGCGCCCGACAGAGGGGTCAGGCGTCATTGCTCCCCAGGCCCAGCGCGAGCCCCAGCTCGATCGAGCCTCGCTCCAGGCCAGCGGAGGTCTGCGCGACGAGCGTGACGTGACCAACCTTTCGCTTCTCGGTGGGCGCTTTCCCATAGAGGTGCAGGTGCGCGCCCTCCACCGCCATTATGCGTTCAACGGGCGGAATGTGTCCGATGATATTGAACATCACGGAATTTCCGCGCTGAGTCGTGACCCCGAGTGGCAGCGACAACACCGCTCGCAGATGATTCTCGAACTGACTGGTCTCCGCGCCCTCGATTGTCCAATGCCCCGAGTTATGGACCCGGGGAGCCATCTCGTTCGCGAACAGCTCCCCGTCGACTGAAAAAAGCTCTAACGCGAGGACGCCGACGTATGCAAGACGGTCCATGAGTCGCCGGCAGTACTCGATCGCCAGCGTGGCGAGCTCCGGGGTGACGCTCGGCGCCGGCGCGGTCGATTTTCTCAGAATCCCCTCGCGATGGACGTTCTCGATGGGCGGATAGAATACTTCCCTGCCTGTTGTGTCCCGGACGCCAATCACGGAAAGCTCATGCTGAAACTCGACGTACTTCTCTACCAGGAGCGGCGATCCCGCGAGCTGTTGCCATGCCGCGTCGAGCGACGCCGCATCGCGGATCACGGCCTGTCCCTTTCCGTCGTAGCCCATCCTTCGGGTCTTGAGCACTACCGGCAGCCCGATCCGCGCGGCAGCACGTTGCAGATCCTGGATCTGGTCGACCGCCGCGAAGGGAGGAGTCGGGATATTCAGGTCGTCGAAGAGCTGCTTCTCCAGCAACCTGTCCTGCGCGGTCGCCAACGCCTTCACCGGCGGAAAAACCTTCATGCGCTCGGCGACGAATCGCACTGTCGAGACAGGAATGCTCTCGAACTCGTAGGTGACGACGTCTACGCCCTCGAGAAAGCGCTCGAGCGCCGCGTGATCGCCGTAGTCCGCAGCGATCAGCTGCCCAATCTGTCCGACAGGTGCGCCGGCGTTGGGATCGAAGAATCTGAATTCGATGCCGAGCGGGTAGCCGGCGAGCGCGAGCATTCTTCCGAGCTGCCCGCCACCGAGGACCCCGACTCTCACTCGCTCGCGGCCGGGTCGGGCTGAGCGAGAACCGCGTTGGTCTGCTCGGCGCGGAACGCGCGCAGCCGCTCTCTTACATCGGGCCTATTGATGGCAACGATGGACGCAGCGAGCAGCGCGGCGTTGATTGCGCCTGGCTTGCCGATCGCCAAAGTGCCGACCGGAACACCCGCGGGCATTTGCACGATCGAAAGCAGCGAGTCTATGCCCTGAAGCGCCTTCGATTCGACCGGAACGCCCAGCACTGGAAGTACGGTCTTGGCTGCGGCCATCCCGGGGAGATGCGCCGCGCCGCCCGCTCCCGCGATGATCACTTCGATTCCCCGCTGCTCGGCGGACGCGGCGTACTCGAAGAGCAGATCGGGAGTGCGGTGGGCGGAGACGATCTTCGTCTCGTGCGGGACGCCGAGGACATCGAGAATCTGCGCCGCGTGCTGCATGGTGTCCCAATCGGACTTGGAGCCCATTATCAGTCCAACCAGCGCTTCGGCCACGGCGATTCCTCTCGGTGTTGTGATCCGGCTCGCGCCGCTTACAGTTGCCGTTCCAGTCCCTGCTCGAGATCGTCGAGATCAATCTCGGCGCCGGCGACAACCTCGTAATCGAAATCGTCCTCGTCCGGCACGCCGACATCGTCCAGCGCTCCGGCCCCGAGATCCTGCAACACGGTCTGACGCTCCAGCTCGAGCAGCAGATCGCTGATCCGGCAGAAGCTCCTGCGATGGTGCGGGGTGATTCCGTGCGACGTGAGTCCGGCCACGTGCTCGCGCGTAGTGTAGCCGGCGTTGTGGTCCCAAATATACTGCGGATAACGCATGCCGAGTCGCGTCATGAGAAGATCGCGCGTGACTTTGGCGATGATGGACGCGCACGCAATGCTGAAGCACCGCGCATCGCCGTGCACGACGGCCGTGTGCGGGATGGGAAGCGTGCGCATGGGGCGCCCGTCGATCACGACGCAATCCGGCCTCACCTCGAGGCGGTCCAGCGCGCGCCGCATGGCAAGCACGCTCGCCTGATAGATGTTGATGCGATCGATCTCGCGCACCGAGGCGGCGCCAAGCGAGAACGCGACCGCGCGCTCGCGGATCTTGACGGCGAGGCGGACGCGCTGATCGGGCGTCAATCGCTTGGAGTCGTCCACTCCGGCGATGGCGCGCGTTTCGGCGGGCATTATCACGGCGCAGGCGACGACGGGCCCCGCGATCGGGCCTCTGCCTACTTCGTCGACACCGGCGAGGAGCGGGCCCTTCTCGATGCGCAGGTCGCGCTCGATGGTCGTCCACCGCTTCCGCCGCGGAGCGTGCCCGCGGCGGGATTGTTGAGCATTGGGATTTGGAGCTTCGTGGGTCGACTGGGGAGTGCCCGGTTCGACCTCGTCACGCATGCTGTTCTACGCTGGGTGAGCGAGGAGAGCGCTAGGCCTCGACCCCGGCGTCGGCACCCGTCTCTGGTGCCGTCTCCGAGCCCGGCACGAGCACTTTGGCTTTCCGCTCTCTGATGCGGGTGGCCTTGCCGGTGAGGTGGCGCAGGTAGTACAGCTTGGCGCGACGGACGCGTCCGCGGCGGACGACGATGATCTCCGCGATCATCGGGCTGTGAACGGGGAAAATGCGCTCGACGCCGATGCCGTTGGAGATCTTGCGGACCGTGAAGGTCGCGCTGACCCCGCCGCCGCGCTTGGCGATGCAGACACCCTCGAAAGCCTGGATTCTTTCCTTGTCACCCTCGCGCACGCGCACGTTGACGCGGAGCGTGTCACCGGCCCGGAACGGGGGGATGTTGTCGCGGAGCCACTCTTTTTGGGTTTCGATGAAGGGATGCATATGGCGCTCGGGGCTGGGGTTAACAGCCTGGTAAAGACGTGTTTACGGAATTCTCGGGTAGCCACGAAAAGTAAACCCGCAAGCGCTTGAATGCCAGCGTGGTCGTGGGGCTAACCGGCTATTCCACGATCGACGAGCTGTTCGATCAGATACGCTCCGCAACCCCGGCGCTCACCGTGGAATTCGATCGCTCACTCGGTTATCCAACGAGGATTGAGCGCTGTTGCCTGGAAGATGACTCGGGAAGTGTCACCACGATCAGTTCGCTAATCCCGTCTAGCTGAAGCGAGTTGAGCGACTATCCGGCGGCGTCTTTGCGCCGCCGGGTGAGGCGCTCGCTTTCATCCACCCGCCACTTCGCGATCTTGGCGTGGTCCCCTGACAGGAGTACTTCCGGCACCGCATGTCCAAGGTATTCCGGGGGA
>JADGQV010000160.1 GCA_017881465.1 Gemmatimonadaceae bacterium | reverse complement strand
AAGGGGCTTCGCTCCGCAGAGAAGAAGGCGAGACTCCCTAAATTGGACGGCTCATTGTGGCATGCTTACAGACGGAAATGGGCCACTGAACGGAAGCATCTCCCGCTCAAGGACGTAGCAAGAGCAGGCGGATGGAAGGATGTAAAATCACTGCTAGGGTACCAGCAGGCGGATGATGCTTCAGTCCTTGTCGTCACCAGTTCGACGCTGAAGCTCCGAGAGAGGGCAGTCTAGGAGAAACTCACACTGAAACTCACACGCAGTCGAGCGAAAGGAAAGGCACTGGTAGGTCAAGTGTCTACAGCGTATTAAGTTAAGGCGTACGCTGCCACAGTAGCTCAGGGGTAGAGCACCCGATTCGTAATCGGGCGGTCGTGAGTTCAATTCTCACCTGTGGCTCTGAACACATTTAGAATTTCAAAGCGGCGCTTCGGCGCCGTTTTTTCTTGCCTCTTCTTCGGATCCATTTAAACGGCTAGGTTATTCGTCGCGATGACCGGCAGCTCACGCTGCTGGCGTCACGATCACGCGGGCGTAATTCAGTTGGTAGAATGCCAGCTTCCCAAGCTGGACGTCGCCGGTTCGAGTCCGGTCGCCCGCTCTGATATATAGCAATGCCCTGCAACGGTTTCTGTTGCAGGGCATTGTACAAGATTTCGTGACCCTGTTCGACCGTCCCCAACTTGTCCACTGGACCTCTCCAGATGGCATCGCCCGTCTCAGCCTCCTCGCGCCTCTCCTCTTCGCAAACGGACGCCACCGCACTGCGGGAGGTGGCGACGATGTCGGCCGACGAGGCGCTCCGGCGGCTGGGCGCCCGCCGCAATGGACTCAACCCGGACGAGATCGAGGAACGCAGAGCGCGCTTCGGGCGAAACGAGGTGGCGCACGAGAAACCACCCGCCTGGTACGTCCAGCTCGCGCACGCCTTCTGGACTCCGTTCACGCTCGTCCTGATGGCGCTGGCGGTGATTTCCTGGATCAGCGGCGACGTCAGCGCGGCGGTGATCATAGGTGTGATGGTCGCGCTGGCAACTATCCTTCGTTTCACGCAGGAGTTTCGATCTTCCCAGGCGGCCCACGCCCTCCGCCTGATGGTGCGCACGAGTACTCTGCTCGAGCGACAGGAACCGACCGATCCCGACGTTGTGGATTCCCCGCTCGCCAGCCGGCGCCGCGAGGTGCCGATCGAGGAGTTGGTGCCAGGCGACATCGTGCACCTCGCGGCCGGCGACATGATCCCCGCCGATGTGCGCCTGCTCACGGCGAAGGACCTCTTCGTCAGTCAATCAGCGCTCACGGGTGAGGCGCTGCCCGTCGAGAAGAGCGACGTGCCGGCCGCGGATTCCCCGGTGCCGGTGACCGAGCTCGCCACGCTATGCTTCATGGGCACCAGCGTCGTGACGGGCGCCGCGACGGCGGTCGTCGCGGCGACGGCGGCACGCACGAGCTTCGGGTCGATGGCCAAGGGGCTCGTCGGCCAGCGCACGGCGACGGCATTCGACATCGGCGTGAACAAAGTGAGCTGGCTGCTCATCCGGTTCATGGCCGTGATGGTGCCGATCGTCTTCCTCATCAATGGACTGACGAAGGGGAATTGGCTCGAGGCGTTCCTGTTTGGCCTCGCCGTCGCCGTCGGGCTCACGCCGGAGATGCTGCCGATGATCGTGTCGGCCAATCTCGCCAAGGGCGCGCGCGTGATGTCGAAGCACAAGGTGATCGTGAAGCGACTCAACGCGATCCAGAATTTCGGCGCAATGGACGTGCTGTGCACCGACAAGACGGGCACGCTGACGCAGGACCGGATCGTCCTCGAGCAGCACCTCAACGTCGTCGGCGAGGAGGACGACGCGGTGCTCGACCTCGCCTACCTCAACAGCTACTACCAGACGGGGCTGCGCAACCTGCTCGACGTAGCCATCCTCCAGCACGGCGAAATGCACGATCTGCTCGGCGTCGACACCGTCTACACGAAGGTCGACGAAATCCCGTTCGACTTCCAGCGACGGCGCATGAGCGTCGTGGTCGAGCGCAACCGCGATGTGCACGAGCTGATCTGCAAGGGCGCGGTGGAGGAGATCATCGCGGTGTGCACGCACGCACGCGACGAAGACCGCGTCGTGCCCCTCGACCCGGAGGCTATCGAGACCGCGCAGGACGTCGCGCGCGAGTTGAACGAGGACGGGCTGCGGGTCGTCGCGGTCGCGTACCGGGAGTATTCTCCGCGTAGCGGCCCGTTCACCGTCGCCGACGAGAGCGACCTGATCCTCTCCGGCTTCATCGCCTTTCTCGACCCGCCGAAGGATTCCGCCGCACCGGCGCTCGAGGCGCTTCGGCGGAGCGGCGTACGCGTCAAGATTCTCACCGGCGACAACGATGCCGTCACGCGCAAGGTCTGCCGAGACGTCGGACTCGATCCCGGCGAGATCGTCCTCGGCAGCCAGTTGCAGGCGCTCGACGACCGGGCACTCGAGGACGTCGCCGACCGGACCACCGTGTTCGCCAAGCTCACGCCGGCCGACAAGTCGCGGGTGGTGCGGGCGCTTCGGCGCCGTGGCCACACCGTGGGCTTCCTCGGCGACGGCATCAACGACGCCAGCGCCCTGCGCGAGGCCGACGTGGGCATCTCCGTCGACTCGGCGGTGGACATCGCCAAGGAGTCGGCGGACATCATCCTGCTCGAGAAGAGCCTGATGGTGCTCGAGGAAGGCGTGCTCGAGGGAAGAAAGACCTTCGGCAACATCATCAAGTACATCAAGATGACGGCGAGCTCGAATTTCGGGAACGTGTTCAGCGTGCTCGCGGCGAGCGCCTTCCTGCCGTTCCTGCCGATGCTGCCGGTGCAGCTGCTCACCCAGAACCTGCTCTACGATTTCTCGCAGACGACGATCCCGTTCGACAACCTCGATCCTGACTATCTCGACGTGCCGCGCAAGTGGAATGCCGACGACATCGGGCGGTTCATGCTGTTCATCGGCCCGATCAGCTCGGTGTTTGACATCCTCACGTTCCTCTTGATGTGGCACATCTTCGGCGCCGACGGCACCGAGCACGCATCGCTGTTCCAGGCCGGCTGGTTCATCGAAGGGCTGCTCTCGCAGACGCTGATCGTGCACATGATCCGCACGGAGAAGATCCCGTTCATACAGAGCCGCGCCTCCTGGCCGGTGCTCACGATGACCGGCGCGGTAATGCTCACGGGCATCGCGATCCCATTCCTGCCGCTCGGCGCCAGGCTCGGCTTCGAGGCGCCGCCGGGATGGTACTTCCTCTTCCTCGGCGTGATCCTGCTCTCGTACATGCTCCTCACGCAGGTGGTGAAGCAGTGGTACATGAGGCGGTTCGGAAGCTGGCTGTAGCGCGCGGGATACCGGGAAGCGCCGTGAGGCGTGGTGGATGATGCCGCGCCCCCAGTTGCCCCGCACCCGCCAACAGGTGAGCGTACAGCATGACCGATCTCCTCGCGGCCCGCTCTCAGATGGCGATGTCCCTCGGCTTCCACATTGTGTTCGCCGAAATCGGAATCGGAATGCCCCTGATGATGGTGCTGGCCGAATGGCGGTGGCTCCGCACCGGAGAGCGCGAATACCTGGAGCTGGCGCGGCGGTGGGCCAAGGGGGTGGCGATCCTGTTCGCCGTGGGCGCGGTCTCGGGCACGGTGCTCTCGTTCGAGCTCGGACTCCTCTGGCCCGGGTTCATGAAGTTCGCCGGCCCGATCGTCGGCGTCCCATTCTCGCTCGAAGGGTTCGCCTTCTTCACCGAGGCGATCTTCCTCGGCGTCTATCTCTACGGGTGGGACCGGCTCTCGCGGCGCGCGCACTTGCTGGCCGGGATCGTCGTCGCGGTAAGCGGCGCCGCGTCGGCAGTCTTCGTGCTCATGGTCAACGCGTGGATGAACACCCCCACCGGCGTGACGATGGCCGGCGGAACGATCGCGGCGGTTGATCCGGTGGCCGGCATGCTGAGCCCGGCCGCGTTCCCGCAGGCGCTGCACATGGTGCTCGCCGCCTACGCGTCCACGGGCCTCGCCGTGGCGGGCGTGCACGCGTGGATGCTGCGGCGCGGCGCGGCCCGCGGCTTTCACCGCAGGGCGCTCATCGTGGCGCTCTGGGTGGGCGCGCCGGCCGCTGTGTTGCAGCCGCTCTCCGGCGACATCAGCGCCCGTCTCGTCGCCAAAACCCAACCGGTGAAGCTGGCCGCCCTCGAGGGGCAGTTCGCCACCGAGCGCGGTGCGCCGCTTCGCATCGGCGGCTGGCCCGACGCGCGGGCCGCGACCACGCGGTACGCGCTGGAGATTCCGCACGGCCTGTCGCTCCTCGCGTACCACGAGTGGAACGCCGAGGTGAAGGGCCTCGCCGCATTCCCGCGCTCCGACTGGCCGCCGTTGGCGCCGGTGCATGTGAGCTTCCAGATCATGGTCGCGCTCGGGATGGCGATGGCGCTGGTTGCGCTGTGGGCGGCGTGGGTTGGGTGGCGCAAGCGCGAGATTGCCGAGCAGCCGTGGCTGTTGCGCGCGCTGGCGGTCGTCGCTCCGTTCGGGTTCATCGCCACCGAAGTGGGGTGGATGGTCACGGAAATCGGACGCCAACCGTGGGTGGTGCAAGGACTGCTTCGCACCTCCGACGCCGTG
>JADGQV010000014.1 GCA_017881465.1 Gemmatimonadaceae bacterium | reverse complement strand
GACGTTGATCCTCAGCGGCACGCGCTACTCCTCGCCGAGCGACGCGTCGATCAAGCCGAGCGTGTCGTTGATCAGGATCTTGCGCGCCTCGATGTCCGTCCGGACGACGAGCTCGGGGCGGTACGGAATCAGCACGCTTCCGCGCGGCGTCTCGATGTCGAGCATGAGTCCCTGAGGCAGCTCGTAAAACGTCGTCACCGTGCCGAGTTCGTCGCCGCTGGTGCTCACGGCTTTCATCCCGATCAGGTCGTGGAGATAGACCTGATCTTCCTGGAGAGGCGGCAGCTCGCTGAATGGCGCGAGCAGGTAGCGGCCACGCCACAGCTCGGCGCTGTCACGGTCCTGGAGCTCCTCGAACCGGACGATCAGGCCCTTCTTGAAGGGCCGCGAGTCCGAGACGGTGAGGGTCGGGGTCTCCTCTTGTCCCCTGGCGTCGCGGACGACGGCCAGGTCGCCCGTGGAGGTCCCCGCAAAAACACGACTGCCGGACGCGAAGACCACGTCCGGCTTATCGGTGAGAGGCTCGATGACCACCTCTCCGCGAATTCCCTGCGCTTTGCGGATCAGCCCGACGATCGCGTATTCGGGCTCAGGCATGTGAGACCGTGGCGCTCTAGGCGCCGGCGGTTGTTTCGTCCGACATCTCGGTGACCGGGACCGCGACGACCTTGCGCTCGATGCCGAGTCTCTGCTCGTGACGCCGTTTGAGAACGCCGGCGCGCCGAAGGAGCGACCTCACTGTGTCGGTCGGCTGGGCGCCGAGGTTGAGCCAGTGGTTGGCTCTGGCTTCATCGACCTGAAGAGAACCCTCGCTCTGGCGGGGAGCATACTGGCCGATGATCTCGATGAACTTCCCATCGCGCGGACTCTGCGAATCAGCGATGAGAATGCGGTAGAACGGTGCGTTTTTCCGCCCGACGCGGCGGAGACGAATCTTTACCATCTCTGAAATGCTCCCTGGAGGGTGTTAAATGAGGCGCTCTTCGCGCCTCTTGTCCGGGCTCCTCGCGTCATCGGTCGATCCGATGCGCACCCGGTGGAACTGAGTCGTACAATCTAACTGGTCACTTAGGCCCGGCACAGGCCGGAAACTGCAAACTGAACGGCGGGAGGCTCGTAACTGCAACTGAACTGGCAGCTATGCTTCTCGCGCCTCCCGCCCGTTCAGTTGCAGTTGCGTTTGCAGTGCCTACCGCCCGAACATCCCAGGCATGGAAGGCATCCCCATCCTTCCTCCGCCCGCCATTTTTTTCATCATCTTCTGCATCTCGCGGAACTGATCGAGCAGCCGGTTCACGTCGCTGATCGGCCGGCCGGCACCCTTGGCGATTCGCGCGCGTCTCGAGCCGTTGATCACGCCGGGATTCTTCCGCTCCTCGGGCGTCATCGAGAGCACGATCGCCTCGACGTGCTTCATCCGCTTGGGATCCGCCTTCATCTGCTTGAGCGCCTTGGTGTTCACGCCCGGCAGCATTTTCAGGATTCCCTCCAGGGGCCCCATCTTCTGGATCTGCCGCATGCTGTTGAGGAAATCGTTGAGATCCATTCCCTCCTTGCGGACTTTCTTCTCGAGCCGCTTCGCCTCGGCCTCGTCGAACGACGCCTGCGCCTTCTCGACGAGCGTGACGATGTCGCCCATCTGGAGGATGCGACCCGCCATTCTCTCGGGATGGAACTCCTCCAGCGCGTCTGGCTTCTCACCGACCCCGATGTACTTGATCGGCTTCTTCGTGACGCCGTAGATCGAGAGCGCCGCTCCGCCTCTGGCGTCGCCGTCCATCTTGGTCAGCACGACGCCGGTGATGTCGAGCACCCGATCGAATCCCTGCGCGATCTTCACGGCGTCCTGTCCGGTCATCCCGTCGGCGACGAGGAGAATCTCGGAGGGGCGAAGCGCTTCCTTGAGGCGCGAAAGCTCCTGCATCATCGCGTCGTCGATCTGCAGGCGGCCGGCAGTGTCTATGATCACAACGCGGTCACGCTCGCGCAAAGCTTCCGCGACTCCCGCGCGCGCGATCTTCACCACGTCCGTCGTGCTTCGATCCGCGTAGACCGGAATCGACAGCTCGCGGCCCAGCGTCTCCAGCTGGTCGATGGCCGCGGGCCTGTAGACATCGGCCGCCACCAGCCGCGTCGGACGACCCTCCGCCTTGAGCTTTCTCGCGAGCTTGGCGGCGGTGGTCGTCTTACCGGATCCCTGCAGGCCCACCATCATCACGACCGATGGAGGCACCGTACCGAGCTTCAATCCCTCGCGGCGCTCACCCAGCATGGCGGTGAGCTCTTCATGTACGACCTTGACTAGCTGCTGTCCGGGAGAGACCGTAGTGAGCGCGTTGACGCCCGTCGCCTTCTTTTCGACGCGCTCGAGAAATTCGCGCGTGAGCTGAAAGTTGACGTCGGCCTCGAGCAGTACGCGGCGGACTTCGCGCAGGCCCTCCCTGATGTCGGCTTCGGTGAGAACACCGCGGCCACGCAGGCGGGCGAACGTGGCTTCGAGCTTTTCGCTCAGGTCCTCGAACATAGCCTTTAAACTTAGGCGCCGTTAACTTCTGAAACAACTGAAGCATCACGCCGTTCGCGAGGGACTGGATGCCGCCTGCCCAGCGTAAAGACGACATACTACACGCTGAAATACCATCGACGCTGCCACTCATGGCGCTTCGATCCACGATTGTCTATCCACTCGGCACGATCGCCGTGCAGATGGGTGCGCCGGAGAACCTCGCGCTGCTCAAGGCCAACGAGCAAGCAGGCCTGATCGTGGGATTGGTGGTGGCAAGCGGCGACCATGACGATGTGCTCGACCCGGAACGCTTCATCGGCCGGGTCGGCGTCGCGGCCCGCGTGCACGAGCGAATCAATCTCCCCGGCGAGACGATTCAGATCACGCTACAGGGCCTGCGTCGCCTCGTCGTCGAGGGAGTGGTGCAGACCGAGCCCTTCGCGATCGTCCGCGTCAAACCGGCGAAAGAGATCGCCCCCGATTCGAACGAGGTGGACGATCTGATCTCGCGCATCGTCGCCGGCGCCGAGACGCTGGCCGAGCTGATCGAGCGGATTCCGGACGAAGTGCCGGCGATCCTCAAGATGAACATCTCCGATCCGGGACGCTTCGCCGATCTCGCCGCTACAAATCTCAACTTCAAGGTCTCCGACAAGGACGAGATTCTTCAGCGTCTTAACATCGGCCAGCGGCTCAAATTCCTGCTCGGCCGGGTGGAGCGTGAAGTCGGGCGCGCCCGCGTGGCCGAGGATGTGAAGCGGCAGACCGAGATCAAGATCGAGCAGCACCAGCGCGAGTTTTACTTGCGCCAGCAGCTGCGCGCGATCCAGTCGGAGCTTGGTGAGGGCGATCCGGGCGAAAAGGAAGCGATCGAGACTCTGAAAAAGCTCGAGGAAGCGAATCTCCCCGAGAAAGCGGCGCAGGAAGGCCGGCGCGAGATCGAGCGGATGCGGAACCTGTCCCCCGCCTCGAGTGAATATCAGGTCATTCGCACCTATCTCGACTGGATGCTCGCGCTTCCGTGGAACGTCAAATCGTCGAAAGACGAAATCATCGAACTGAAAAAAGTCGAAGAGCTGTTGGATAGCCGGCACTACGGCCTCAAGGAAGCGAAGGAGCGCATCACCGAATACCTGGCGGTGCGGAAGCTCCGCGGTGGCGATCCGCACGGTCCGATTCTTTGCTTCGTCGGCCCGCCGGGTACGGGCAAGACTTCACTCGGCGAAGCGATCGCGATGTCCATCACCCGCGCCTTCTATCGCATTTCAGTCGGCGGGGTGCGCGACGAGGCGGAGGTCAGAGGACATCGCCGCACCTACGTGGGCGCGATGCCGGGCCTGATCCTGCAGGCGCTGCGACGCGTGCAGGTACGGGACGCGGTACTGATGATCGACGAGATTGATAAAATGACCAGCGGAGGTCCATCCGGAGATCCTACCTCGGCGATGCTCGAGGTTCTCGATCCGTCGCAAAACTCGAACTTCGTCGACCACTACCTCAATCTGCCGTTTGACCTCTCGAGCATTCTCTTCATCTGCACCGCGAACAACCTCTTCGACATTCCCGCACCGCTGCGCGACCGCATGGAAGTCATCCGCGTGCTCGGCTACACGGTGGAAGAAAAAGTCGAGATTGCGTGGCGCTACATGCTGCCGCGCCTGCTCGAGGAGCACGGAATTACCGACAAGGACATTCAGTTCACCGACGAAGTCCTCGGCTTCATCTCGAGCCGCTATTCGCGGGAGGCGGGACTCCGCAACTTCGAGCGGAACATTGCCGCGCTGATGCGAAAGCGCGCCCGCAAGAAGGCGGATGGCGAAGAGGGCGCGTGGATCGTCGACAATCCCATGGTGACCGAGATCCTGGGTAACCCAACCTACACGCTCGAGGACGCGGAGCAGGAGCCGGAGATCGGTGCGGTCACCGGCATGGCGTGGACTGCCACCGGCGGCGATCTGATGGTCATCGAAGCCCTTCGCATGCCGGGCACGGGACGACTTACCGTCACGGGACAGCTCGGCGACGTCATGCGTGAGTCGGTCGATGCCGCGTATTCCTACGTTCGATCGCGAGCGCACACCCTCGGCGTCGAAGATATCGAGTTCAAGGAAGTTGATCTGCACGTGCACTTTCCCGCCGGCGCGATTCCGAAGGATGGGCCAAGCGCCGGAGCGGCGGTGACGCTGGCAATCGCGAGCGTGCTGAGCCGCCGTCCCGTCCGTCGCGACATCGCGCTCACCGGTGAGATGACGCTCCGCGGAAAGGTGCTGGAGATCGGCGGCGTGAAGGAGAAGGTCATGGCCGCGTACCGCGCGGGACTGAGACAGGTACTTCTGCCCAAGACAAACGAAAAGGATCTGCGCGGCATTCCCGACGAGGTCGTGAACAGCATGACCTTCACCTTCGTCTCGACGATGGACGACATCATTCACCTCGCGCTTCTCCCGAAGGCGCCGGGAACCCTGGCTGACGCCGCCGAGCCGCACGGCGATGTGCCGGCCAAGAATGCGGTCGGCGATTCGACGACCGCGTCGATCAACCGGTCGGAGTCGGCAGGAGCAGTCACGAAGTAGGTGAATCTCGAGAGTAGCTGGGTCCAGTTCGGCATCCACGTCTTCGTCGGAACAATGGCGGGAGGGCTCTCCGACACCGTAGCGGTGTGGATGCTCTTCAATCCGAAGCAAAAGCGGTTCGGATTCCAGGGAGCGATCCCGAAGAATCAGGCGCGCCTGGCGAAGAGTCTCGGACGCACCGTTGGCGAGCGGCTGCTCACGCCCGCAGATCTGCAACGCGAGCTCGCCCGTCCCGAGCTGCTGGTGGCGTTCCAATCGCGGATCGAAGACGTCATCACGACGATCCTCACCTCGCGTGAGCCGCTCATCGACAAGGTTCCGCCCGCGGTGGTCACGGCACTGGAGGGCGCGATGACGTCCTACCTGCCGGTCGCGATGACGAAGCTCGGCGCGTTCCTCGGGCAGCCGACGACGCGACTCAAGCTGCGCACCGCTCTGCATGCAATGTTCAACCGCTTCGTCGACGACATGCGCTTTCACGAACGCTTGTTCGCGAAGCTGATGATGACGGAGAAAAAGTTCGACACGGTCCTCGACGCGATCGAGAACGATGGTGTCGAGCAGCTCGTGGGGCTGCTCGAGGAGCCCGAGATCAGGGACGAGATCTCGAGGGCGATCCACGACGCGATCCTCACCTATCTGCAGCAGCCGATCTCCGATATCCTCGGCGACGTCGAAGCGAAGAGAGATCCCGAGGCGCCGAGGAGGCTCGCGGCGCAGGCGGCACCGGTGATCTGGGAGTGGGTGCACGACCAGCTTCCGGAGCTGATCAAGAAGCTCGACGTGCAGGCGATGGTCGAGCGCAAGGTGATGGCGTTCAGCGTGGACCGCGTCGAGGAAATTTTGCGCAACGTGATTCAGAACGAGCTGAATCTGATCATCACCACCGGTTACGTGCTGGGCGGGCTGATCGGAGTTTGCACTTTCGGCCTGCAGAAGCTGCTCGGCCTCTAGCTACTCCCTGAGCGTCACCTGCGCCGGGTTGATGATGTTCGGGTTCGCTCCCGCGGGAATGTCCACGTAGATCACGACCGGGCGACCCTGAATTTCCATCGTCGAGACCTGGAGTGTTCTTCCCGCCGCTGAATACTTCTTGACGAGATCGGTGGAGGCCTTCGCCGCCTTGGTCGAGTAGCGTGCCTCGACAGCCTGTCTCGCGATATGGAAGAACTCGCCTGCTTCCACGGGCGAGTCCCAGACGGTGAGCCACACGATGCCCTGGCCCTGCGGCGTGTTCACGACCGCGTAGCGATCGCCGTCCCATCCGGTCGCGCCGCGCACGGCCTCGTTCTGGTCGTTCAACTGCTGGAACAGGAACAGCCGCGTCTCGAATTCACCGAGGTCGTTCTCGTATTCTTTCGTCGCGTTGGAGAGGGTGCCCAGCACAACCCGCGTGGGATTGTCGCGCTTCAGGAAAAACGCGGCGGGATGCATTATCTGCTCGGTGGATACCGGCATGTCCTTGTAGATGATCGAGCCCGGCTTCCGTTCCTTGTAGTTGCGATAGAACTCGGCGCCGCTCAGATACGGGAAGATCAACGTCTCCTGGATTGTTCGCGGGGCAGATGCAAAAATCGGCTGCGACCCCTGATTCTCGCGTATCATCTCCCGGATCCGGTCCCAGCCTGCGGGGAGGTTGATCGCGATGTTGGAGCCGCCGAGCATGATCGAGATCTGCTCGTAGACTGCCTGCCCTTCGAAGACGGACTGTGCCGCCGATTGCCGGTCGTTGTCGTCCCGAACCTTCTGAACGGAGTCGAGGCTGATGTACTGGTCCTGCAGCGCGTGCACGAGCTCGTGCGTGATCGTCAACGCCACCATGTCCTTCGGAGCTCCGTCGACGACGTAGAGCACCTTAGTGTGCGGGTCGTAGTAGCCGACGATCTGCTCCTCCAGCAGGCTGGTGAGAAAAGCCTGCAGCTTGAGCGTGTCGGGGATCATGCCGAACAGCTTGTACGCCGACTCCTGGCCCGCTATGTCGTGCGCGGCCAATGAGTCGGTGAATTGCTTCGTCACGAACTCGCGCACCTGCTCCTTCGAGCGCGTCTCCACCTTTGGCGGCGTCTTGAAGGTGAGCCCGACCGCCTTCTCGATCATCGGTATGGCTTCCCCGACTTCCGCGGCGTAGGGGCCTTCGTATTTCGGCTTCTGGCTTTCACACGCGGACACCAGCGTCAGAAGCGCGCCGCAGGCCAGAACGAGACTTCGCTTAAGCTGAACGCTCATTGCACACAGATTAGAGGAGAGCTACGAGGCGTTACGACCGCTTCAAAGGCCGGAGACGCGCAGATACCACGCGATGATCGCGTCTCCGTGGAGCAGGGCGACGAGCGCAGCGGGCGCAAGAAAGACGCCGAAAGGAAGCTCACGCTTGCGCCATCCTCCCCCCGCTTCGAGGGCGAGCTCCGTCTGCCCCTTGTCGTCGGCGAGTCCTCGCGCGGATAGTGGATACACGATAGCCAGCAATACTATCGGAGCGAGCACCGCAGCTATGAATATCGTGAGCAGCGACCGCACCGGGCCTACCGCCGCGCCCACGACCGCCATGAGTGTCACGTCGCCAAACCCCATCGCGGGACGCTTCAGCCACACTTCCCCGAGCCATCCGACGATCGAGATCGCGCCGGCGCCGACGCACATCCCGAGAATCGCGTCCCACGGACCGGCAAACGGCTCGGATTGCCCGAGGTACAGTGCGACAAACGAGGTCAGGAGCACGAAGAACACCCCGAAAACCGTGAAGCCGTCGGGAATCAGAAAGTGCTTCGCGTCGGTTATCGCGATCCCGAGGAGAACTGTCGCGAACACCGCTGCCCGGAAAGCTGTGAACGACATTCCGAAGTGGCCATAGGCATCGAGCCAGATCAATCCCACCAGCAGCTCGACGATCGGATACTGGATCGAGATGCGCTCGCGGCAGCTGCTGCACTTGGCGCGCAACATCAGCCAGCTCACGATCGGGATGTTCTCGCTCGCCTTGATCCCGTGGCCGCACTTGGGACACCTCGACCTCGGCTTCACGACAGAGAGGCCTTCCGGCCAGCGTCCGATGCAGACGTTGAGGAACGAGCCCATCGCCGCTCCAACGACGAATGCGTAGATGCCTTCGAGAATTTCAATCATGATCGAAGCTGGTAGAGAATGATTCCCGTCGCAACCGCGACGTTGAGGGACTCGACGTTGCCGGCGATCGGAAGTGAGATCGTTCGTTGCGCTTTCGCGCGGATCGCTGGAGACAAGCCGGATCCTTCGTTTCCAACGGCGATCGCGAGTCGCGTCGGAGCGCCCGCCTTCTCCAGCGCGCTTCCGCTCGCGTCGGTCGCCCAAAGCTCGATCTGTTTCCGCTGGAGGAAGCTCAGGAGATCGTCAATGCCCGCGTGAAACGCCGGGTGCTGAAACTGCGCGCCCATCGAGCTCCTGATCACCTTGGGGTTCCACAGATCGACTGTGCCCGGCAGCGCGATCGTCGCCGTGGCACCGAGTGCCGCCGCGGTACGGACGATGGTGCCCGCGTTGCCAGGGTCCTGCACCCCATCAAGGACGATCAAGCGGCACACTCCGGCGACATCGAGTGTATCAAGTAAGCGCTCGGGAACTTCTCCGATCGCCATGACGCCCTGCGGCGACTCGGTTTCGGCGGCGGACCGGAAGTCTTTCTCGGAGACCTCGGTCACCTCGATGCCGGATTCGTCGAGAGTCTTTCGCAAAGCCCGGCCTCGGGGAGCGTCGGCGAGCTGGGCAGCAACGAGCACGCCGCGAACCGCGAGGTGCGAGCGGAGCAGCTCTTCGACCGAGCGTACACCCTCGGCCACGAAGAGCGAGTGCTTTTCGCGCGCCTTTCTGCGCCTGAGATCGCGCGCTAGTGTCAGGAGTTTCACGCGTTGATTGTGCAGGGCTCAGCTGGAATAGGACTTGCCTCCGCGTTTTATTTGGAATCTCATTGCTGGAGTATCAATGAAGCGAATTGTCGTAGGTATTGCGATTACCTGCTCCCTTACTGCGTGCGGCATTTCGCAGCAGCAGGAAGTGCAGATGGGACAGGAATATGCGCAACAGATCAACGCGCAACTACCGATCGTCCAGGATCCGGAGATCAATCGCTATATCAACGTCCTGGGAGACTCGATTGCCCGGCTCACGAGCCGCCGTGATCTGGACTGGCAATTCTTCATCGTCGACTCCAAGGAAGTGAACGCTTTCGCGGTGCCCGGCGGCTACGTGTACGTGAATCGCGGCCTCATCGAGCGCGCCGACCAGATGGACGAGCTCGCCGGCGTTCTGGGTCACGAGATCGGACACGTTGTCCGGCGCCACACGGTGAAGCAGATGGAGAAGGCGCAGGGAGCAAACATCGGCGTCACCCTGGCGTGCGTTCTCACGCGCGTATGCAACAGCCAGGCTGCCGGCGCGGCGATCAATGTCCTCGGCGGCGCGGTGTTCGCGCGGTTCAGTCGGCAGGACGAGGCCGAAGCGGATCAGGAAGGGTTCAACAACACTGTGCGGGCGGGAGTCAGTCCGGTCGGAATGGTGACCATGTTCCGGAAGCTGCTCGAGGAGCGGAAGAGCCATCCTGGGGCGGTCGAATCGATGTTCCTCACGCACCCGCTCGAAGAGGACCGCATTCAGGCGGTTCAGGCGCTTATCAATCAGCTCCCGGCCAGCACGCTCGCATCACTCGGCGCCGATACCCGGAACTTTCACTCGTTCAAGGCGAGAATTCTGTCGTTGCCGCCCTCGCCACCTCCGCGCCAGCTCCGGTAGCCGCCGTCGGTTTGTCGGTCGATGATGCGCCATGATGTTTCGCGGCGCATCTTTCGTTTATGAAGATTGCGCTCACCATCGCGGGCTCCGACTCCAGCGGCGGCGCCGGGATCCAGGCCGACCTGAAGACATTTCAGAGATTCGGCGTGTTCGGGACGTCCGCGATCACCGCCATCACGGCGCAGAATACCCGTGGTGTCAGCAGTTGGGACGCGGTATCGCCCGCAATGGTCCGCGCGCAGATCGATGCCGTCGCCGAGGATCTCTTCCCGGGTGCGTTCAAGACCGGGATGCTCGCGAGCGCGGCAGTCGCGTCGATCGTCGCCGCGGCGATCCGCGACCACAAGCTCCACAACTACGTCCTCGATCCGGTGATGGTCTCGACGTCGGGCGATGTGCTGTTCGAGCCTGACACAATCGACGTAATCCGGCGCGAGCTCGTTCCGCTGGCGGCTCTCGTTACGCCGAACATCCACGAAGCGGCGATTCTCACCGGCGAGGAGATCGACGATGAGGATTCCATGGCGCACGCCGCCGAAGTGCTGGTGAACGACATGGGAGCACAAGCCGCGCTCATCAAGGGCGGTCACCTTGATTCGGGCAACAGAGTCGTGGACATGCTCTACGATGGGGACGTCCGCACATTTCGCGGACAGCGCCTCGACACGACGAGCACGCACGGAACCGGCTGCACTCTGTCGGCGGCAATCACGGCGCAGCTGGCGAACGGGGAATCGCTGCACGCGGCAGTCCGCCGCGCAATCGATTATGTGCATAACGCGATCGCCACCGCGCCCGGGCTCGGATCTGGTCACGGGCCTCTGAACCATCTTGCCGAGGACCACTGACGACCGCAACGGCAGCCGCCGACGATTTTATCTGATCGCGGACAACTGCGGCGCGGTGGAGCGCGCAAGAAACTCCGTCACCAGCGACTCGAAGGCGGCGCTGACGCGGTTGGTTGTCTCCAGCACTTCCGCGTGACTGAGCGCCGAGCCGGTGACCCCGGCTGCGGCGTTAGTGATGCAGCTGACCCCAGCGACCAGCATACCCAATGCTCTGGCCACGATGACTTCGGGAACGGTCGACATTCCAACCGCATCGGCGCCGAGTAGCCTCAACATCTTCACTTCGCTTGGAGTCTCGTACGAGGGGCCCAGCAATCCTGCGTACACGCCCTCGCGAAGCGTGATGCCGAGTTTTTCCGCCGCCGTGCGCAGAAGCCACCGAAGACGCGGACTGTATGCGTCGGTCATGTCCGGAAAGCGAATTTCCTCTTTCTGCTCCACTCCAACGAGAGGATTTGTTCCCATCAGATTGAGATGATCCGAGATCATCATCAGATCTCCCACCGCCAGCTTGGATGAGATTCCACCGGCCGCATTCGAGACGAAGAGCTCCTGCGCGCCAAGCGCGTGAAACACGCGGACCGGAAACGCCGCGAGCGCGGCGGGGTGGCCTTCATACATGTGGAATCGCCCGCTCAGCGCTACAACCTCACGCCCGCCCAGCGACCCGACGATGACAGCGCCTTCGTGTCCCGCGACCGTTGGCTCCGGAAAACCTGGAATTTCGCGGAATGGAATGCGAACGGCATCGCCAATGGATTTCGATAGCCCGCCCAGCCCCGAGCCGAGTATGATCCCGATTTTTGGCTGTTGAGAGTCGGCGCGCCTGCGAATCGCGGCGGCGGCTTTGATCGCCGCCTCTGTCGAATATTCGCTCTTCATTCGTCCGGTCCGATCAGCTGCTCGATCTTGTCCGACACTTCCTCGATCAGCATGAGCCGCTCCTCCCAGGGAAGAAATGCGCTTTCGAAGCCGTTGAGCGCAATGCCGGCCAGCTCTTCCACGGTGAGGTCGAGGTGTTCCGCCGCAAAGACGTATTCGTCCGTGAGGGTCGTCGCGCTCATGAGACGGTTGTCGGTGTTGAGCGTGACGTTGAGGCCGCGCTCGAAGTACTCGCGGAATGGATGCGTCGCGTATGAATCGGCGACACGCGTCTGCACGTTGCTGGTGAGACAGACCTCGAGCGCGATCCGTCGATCGTTGACGTACTGAGTCAGATCCGGATCCTCTATGAGCCGCGTTCCGTGGCCGATTCGGTCTGCGCCGCACACGTGCACGGCCTCCCGCACCGACTCGGCTCCATCACCTTCACCGGCGTGAACCGTGACCGCGAGATTGTGCTCGCGCGCGTACCTGAACGCCTCAACGTGGCGTGCCGCCGGATTTCCCTTCTCCCCTCCGGCCAGATCGAACGCCACCACGCCGTCGTTCTTGAAGTCGACGGCGAGCCTGGCCATCTCGAGCGAGCTCTCGGGCGGCAATTGGCGCAAAGCGCAGATGATGAACCGCGCCGTGATGTCGAAGTCCTTCTCGGCGCGACGAAGCCCGCGCAGGGGCGCCTCGACCGCCTGCACCAGTGTGAGTCCCTGAACGATGTTCAGGAGCGGGGCATTTCTCACCTCGATGTAGCGCACACCGTCTTCGACGGCATCCTCGGCCAGCTCGTAGGCGATGCGCTCGAGCGCATCCTCGCTCTGCATGACGGAGATCGTCACGTCGAAGCGCCGCAGGTAATCGTCGAGGCTCTCGGCGTCATCCACCCTCATGAATTCCGCCAGCTCCTCGGACGTGTGCCTCGGCAGCTGGATCCGCTGCTCCCGCGCCAGCTCCAGAAGCGTTTTCGGCCGGAGCGAACCGTCCAGATGGCAATGCAGCTCCGCCTTGGGGAGCTGGCGGAGTTTGTTAGAGAAAATCGAAAGTGGCATTACAATGGGTTGAAGTCCGGGTCCTCGCCGGCAGTTTGCCGAGTGCGAACGATGCGGAAAATCGCGCCGTTGTGCACGGGTGTGTTGTTGGCCGTCACGATCCCGCGGCTGTCGGTGATCATCCGTTCGCCGCTGCGAACCGCCACGGCCTGCGTTTCATCCCAGGCTTCGACCGCCTCGAGAGCGGTCGCCGCGGCGTCGACATCAACTGGGCGGGCGTTGATGTAGATGCGGACGGTTTCGCTCATGGCGAGATCGCTGCGATGCGTGCTTCTGTCGGAGCGGCAATCGGCGACGGGAGCGTCTTGAGATAGTCGATGAGCGCGTCTAGATCCACGATGTTGAGCGGCTTCGAGACGCTGGCGCGTCCGCCGGCGTTGTAGCCTTCACCGCCGGTCGCGAGGAAATCGTTGACGATGACGTTGTACGTCTTCGTGTCCGAGAGCGGGGTGCCATCCGCCATCGTCACCGAAACCATGCGCGACCCCTTGGGCCGGGACGGATCGTACTTGATAGTCAGGCCGCTGACGTGATCGTCCACCGAATTCTTGGCGAGCATGGCTTCGAGCAATCCCCGCAGCTGGGAACCGGTCATCGTGAGAGAGTACAGCGTGTTTCCGAAGGGCTGGATCTCCAACAGCGATCCGTACGTTGCGTCGCCCGCACGGAGCTCGGTGCGGATTCCGCCGTTGTTCATGATCGCGACGTCGCCCTTCCCCGCCCAGCGTTGCGCATCGGCGATGAGATTGCCGAGTGGATACTGGGGACCCTGACGCGCGAGCGTGGCCGGGATGGTCGCGACGTGACGGCTTACGAGCGGGGCGACACGCGCCACCGCCTTGCGAACTATTGAATCGATCGCGGGGACAGGCTGAATTGTGTCCGCAACCAGCTCGCGCACCTGGTGCCGAACTGGGAGGCCCGCGCTGCTGCCGATCGGCAGATCGAGGACGTCGATTGCGCGTCCGCTCGAGCGCGCCTGCACGATTGGAATTCCCTTGACTTCGGTGTTGACGAGCGTGTGGGTGTGTCCGCTCACGATCGCGTCAACCTTGGTCGTGAGCTTGCGCGCGAGGTCGATGATCTCTCCGCCACAGTCCGTAGCTCCGTCCCTGCCGCAGCTCGCTCCGGCGTGAGCGATCACCACCACGAAATTCGCGCCGCGCTTTCTGAGCACCGTTCCAATGCTGTCCACGATCGGCGCCGGATCGTCGAAGCGCAGTCCCACGACATTGCCGGCGCGGGTCGTCGTCGGAGTGGAGACGGTGGATACGCCGATGATTCCTATGCGCGCGGCACCGCGCCTCACGATCGTGTCGTTGCGGATCCACTCCACGTCGCGCCCGTCGGTGTATCGAACGTTGGCCCCGAAGATTCCGTACTTCGCCTGTCGCATTCGTGCGCGGAGCGAGTCGGTTCCCCAATCGAACTCGTGGTTGCCGAGGGCGGCCGCGGCGTAGCCCATTCTATTGTAATACTCCACGACGGGCCGGCCATACGCGAGGTTGGAGGCAGGCGTGCCCTGGAACATGTCGCCTGCGTCGAGCAGGAGAGTCTCGCAGCGCGGAGCGCATTCGTCGCGAGCACGGTCGATCGCGGCGGCGACGTAGGCAGCGCCACCGCGGCGGACACCGTTCGCATCCGGCCGTGGCTCCAGCGCGCCGTGGAAGTCGTTGGTCGCGATGATGCGGAGGAAGCGCGTCCCGGTTGGGAACGGAGGCCGCGACGCACTCACGCTGGCTGGTGCCAGCGGTGCAACAGCAGGAGCGACGGGGATGACGTCGAAGATGCGCCCTTCCAGCGCGGTAGGACCGCCGATCGCGACACCTCCCCTGATCATCATCCAATTCGACTTGAAATAGTCGGCTTGCCTTACTGCTCCGCGCGCCTTCACTTCGTCGATCAGCAGCTGCCGGATTTCCTGCTGCTTGTCGTAGACCACCGGTGCGCCGCTCAGCATCGCGTACCCGCCGCCCCCCGTCTGCCGGTAGTTGTTGAGCGCCATCGTGAACGAATCAGTGTCGCGGACCGGCGCACCCTTGTAGTCGAGCCGCGTGATCCTCGATCCGACCGGCCGCGACACATCCATCACGTAATCGACGCCGGATACGATGTCGAAGTTGTAGCCCGGGATCTGCCGATCCGTCTCGAGCCGAGCACTCGGTGACGCGGGTGTTCGATAATATCTGCTGCTGAACTCGAGATAGTCGCGAAGCTGCCTCCCGCTGATCCTGACCGCGCGGAGCGTGTTGTCGTAAGGATAGAGCTGAGCCACCTGCGCGATGGTGATGGGACCCGGTCCCATCACGACATCGGTCGAGAAGGCCGCCGTCGACGCCAGATCGCTGCCCGCTGCCTTCCTCTCCGTCTCGAGAATGAAGTCGATGAGTGGCGTGTCCCTGAGTCGCGCCGAGTCCGCGCTCCAGCGCTCGGGTGTGGATCCGATCGGCGTCGTCACGTAAGCCACAGTCTCGCGGTGAATTGCGTCCGTCGCGGCAAGGACCGCTGCGTTCTCGGCGTGGCCGGCCGCCTGGACGACGTCACTCCTCTTTTCGCTGACCATCCACCGGCCGCCCGATCTCGACACGACCAGATGCGCGACACCGACGCTCGTCGCCCAGTTCTTCGGCTGAATGAGAATCGTCTGGCCGATCGTCGTGCCCCGCATTTCCTTGTGCGAGTGGCCGTAAAGAACGAGATCGACTCCCGGCACTTCGCTCGCAACCCGGGCCGCGACGTTCTCGCTCGGCACACCCGTGGTTACGGTGTCGTAGCTCGAGGGCTCGTTGAGGCCCGAGTGAACGGTCACCAGCACGATGTCCGCGCCCGCTGCACGGACCTCCTTAACCGCTTCCCTCACGGCGGGAACAATGTCACCAAAGCGCAGCCGGCCCCGGATATTCTCGGCGTCCCACAGCGTCACGCCGGGCGTCGTCGCGCCGACGATGCCGATTTTCAGACCGGCGCGCTCGATGATGGTCCACGGACGAAATGCGTGCACGCCCTCGGGATCGACGCGGTACGTGTTGGCCGATAGAAAGGGGAACCTCGCCTGCCGCACGGCAGAGTCGAGATAAGGGACGCCGTAGTTGTACTCATGATTCCCGACCGCGGAGGCGTCGTACCGCATCGCATTCATCGCCGCGACGATTGGATTCGTGCGATCGCGGGAGACTTTGGCCGCCACGTATGCCAGCGGATTTCCCTGGAGCAGATCCCCGCCGTCGAGCAGGATAACGCGCCCCGGACTGGCGGCACGAACCGAGTCCACAATCGTGGCCGCCCGGGACAGGCCGCGCACCGCGTCCAGCTGGTTGGCGTAGTAGTCCCAGGCCCTGAGACGCCCGTGAACGTCGGTTGTAGTGGCGATGACGAGATCGACCGGCTCCGTCGAACGCGGCAGCTGCGCGGGGGCGCAGGCCAGGGTCAGCAACAGAATGGAGTTAAGCGCTCGCAATGTCATCTCTTCTGAAAGCCATTTCACTGGGTGCATTGCAAAGCTAGCGGCGCGGCGCCGGGCGAGGGAGTGCAACGATATTGTCACGTGTTTGTGACAAACAGCGAGTTGACGCAACGTTGGGGGGTCAGACAACTTCCACCCGTGACCGAAAAGAGCGCTGCCGTGGAGCGCGTCCTAGTCGTTGACGACGAGCCCGACATCGTTGCGCTCGTGGCGTATCACCTCGCCAAATCGGGCTACTCGGTATCGACGGCGACGAGCGGGCCCGAGGGGCTTGCCGCCGCGCGACGGGACAAGCCATCGATAATTGTCCTCGACCTCATGCTCCCCGGTCTCTCGGGACTCGAGGTCATGGAGGAGCTCCGCTCGGACACCGCGACGTCGCGGATAGCAGTGCTCATGCTCACGGCCCGCCGGGAAGAGAGCGACCGCATAAAGGGTCTTACCCTTGGCGCCGACGACTACCTGACCAAGCCGTTCAGTCCGCAGGAGCTGGTGCTGCGCGTCGCCGCGATTCTCAGGCGCGTGAAGGCGGGACGCGAGGAGTCGGAAGACGTCAAGCAGATTGGACCGCTGAAGATCGAAACCACCGCGCACCGCGTCACAGTAGATGGTCGCGAGATCGATCTGACTCCGACGGAGTTCAAGCTTCTCCTGCTGCTCGCCGAGCGAAAGGGCCGCGTTCAACCGCGCAATCTGCTGCTCGAGACAGTCTGGGAGGCGGCACCGGACATTCAGACCCGGACGGTGGACATGCATGTGCAGCGTCTCCGCGCCAAGCTTGGCCCAGCCGGTGATCTGATCGAGACGGTGCGCGGCTTCGGCTATCGCATTCGTAACATCAGCGAACGATCGTGAAGCTCGCGCACCGGCTGCTTCTCCAGTCGCTCGCGATCGTCGCGGTAATGGTGGTCTCGGTCGTCGTCATCATCGACAACCAGCTGCACACGAGCATCACCGAGCAGGCCACCCACGATCTGGCCGGAGAGGCGAGATTCCTGGCGACTCAGTGGAAGTCGGGCGTGGATCCCGACTCGCTGGCGGATCAGGCTGGTGTCGCCACCGGACGCAGGGTCACTCTGATCGATTCCACCGGACACGTCGTCGGTGATTCGGAGTTCGACGGGCTCGCGCTCCAGGGCCTGGAAAATCACAGCAGTCGCCCGGAAGTAATCGCGGCGCGGCAGAACGGAGTCGGCTCGGTTCGGCGCATGAGCCCATCCACGGGCGAAGAGCAGGTCTACGTCGCCGTCAAGGCGCCGCGCGGCGTCGCTCGCGTCTCTGTGACGACGAAAGCGGTCGAGGAGATCTTCGCGAGAGCCCGCAGCGGTGTTCTTGCGGCAGGGTTCATCTCCTTCCTGCTGGCCGCGATTCTCGCTGTGCTCTTCTCGCGCGCCGTCTCGAAGCCGATTGTCGACCTGAGCAACGTCGCGCGCTCGCTTGCCGCCGGCGAACGAAAGCGGCACCCCGCGCTCGCCGCGCCAGGCGAGATTGGAGATCTCGCTGACGCCGTCCACCGCCTCGCGGAACAACTCGAAGCGCGGATTTCGGCCCTGGCGGCGGAGCAGTCGGTCCTCTCCGCGCTCGTGGAAACCCTGAACGAAGGCGTGATCGCGATTTCCCCGTCGCACGAAGTGGTGCGAATCAACGACACGGGACGCCGCCTTCTTTCAATTGACCGTCCGATTCCATTCGGGATCGACTTCCTGCCACGCGAGGCGACGCTGCGCAGCGCGATATCGCTCGCCCTGAGTGGTACGGAGACCGAGCCCGAAGAGGTAGTCATCGGCGAGACGACGCTCTCTCTGACCGCGCGTCCTCTCGTGAACGGCGGCGGCGTCGTCGCACTCTTCGACCTCACGCCGATCCGGAAACTCGAAGCTGTGAGAAGAGATTTCGTGGCGAACGTCTCCCACGAGCTTCGTACTCCCCTCACCATCATCGGCGGTTTCGCGGAGACGCTTCAGGATCCGGACGTGCCGCTGGAGATGCGGGCCCAGTTTGCAAGAACGATCCTCAGCAACACTCAGCGCATGCAGCGAATCGTCGACGAGCTGCTGGACCTCTCGCGGATCGAGACGGGGCACTGGAGGCCACGGCCGGAGCCGATAAGAGTTGCGGACCTGGCCGCGGAGGTTCTCGGACGAGTCGCGGCCAGCGCGAAGGCGAAGGGCGTCACGCTCGACACCACAGTCGAGCCGGGCGCTCAAACGATTTACGCGGATCGAACCGCGCTCGAGCAGATCCTCTTCAACCTCGCCGAGAATGCGATCCGGCACACGGGCGAAGGAGGGCGAATCACGATCCGTACGATGCGCGAAGGCGGCGGAGTCTCGCTCGCCGTCAGCGACACAGGAAGCGGCATTCCCCCCGAGCACCTGCCGAGAATCTTCGAGCGCTTCTACCGCGCCGACGCCGGCAGGTCGCGTGAGGCTGGCGGCACCGGACTAGGGCTCGCGATCGTAAGGCATCTCGTTGAGGCCCATGGTGGCAGCGTCCGGGCCGAGAGCGTGGTGGGCGTCGGCACCACCATCAGAATCTTTTTCCCCGACGGAGCAACCGCGGCTCAATCGTGACAAACCCTTTACCTGCGGTGTGACTGTCCGTGACGCGGCTGAGAGAGTTTTGTAGCGCGACAAACTTCCTCTCACGGAGTCACAAGTGATAAAAACCGTTCGCAGCATTGCTGTCGCCATCTCAGCGGCAGCGCTTCTCTCAGGTGGTGTTGTTTCAGCACAATCAGTAGATCTGACCGGAGCAGGCGCGACGTTCCCGTATCCCATTTACTCGAAGTGGTTCGCCGATTACGCCAAGAGCACCGGCGTCAAGATCAACTACCAGTCGATCGGCTCAGGCGGCGGCATCAGGCAGCTGTCTGAACAAACCGTCGATTTCGGCGCCTCCGACGGACCGATGAGCGACCAGGAGCTCGCCGGCGCCAAGGGCGGGCCAGTCCTCCATTTCCCGACCGTGATGGGCGCGGTCGTCATCACCTACAACATCCCCGGTCTCAACCGTCCGCTTAATCTGAGCGGCGATGTGATCTCGGACATCTTTGCCGGGAAGATCACCAAGTGGAATGATGCGCGGATTGTCGCACAGAACCGCGGGGTGGCTCTTCCCAACTCTGACGTGCTCGTCACCCACCGCACGGATGGCAGCGGGACCACCTACATCTTCAGCGACTACCTCTCTGCAGTGAGTCCGTCCTGGTCGAGCTCACTCGGCAAGGGCAAGGAGATCAAGTGGCCCGTGGGTATTGGCGGAAAGGGCAACGAAGGCGTTGCCGGACAGGTGAAGCAGACGCCCGGCTCGATCGGTTACGTAGAGCTGGCGTATGCAAAGCAGAACAATCTTCCGTACGCCAACGTCCGTAACGCCGCTGGACGGTATGTCTCGCCGTCGATCGCATCGGTGACGGCCGCTGCTGGCAGCATGAAGCTCCCGAAGAACACCGACTATCGCGTCTCGATCGCGAACGCGCCGGGCAAGGAATCGTATCCGATCTCTTCCATGACCTGGATTCTCGTATACCAGAATCAGCCCGATCGCGTGAAGGGTACCAAGCTCGTAAACTTCCTGCGCTGGGCCTACAAGGACGGAGAGAAGACGGCAGCAACGCTCGACTACGCTCCGCTTCCTGCGTCAATGCTTGCGCAGCTCCAGAGCAGATTGAAGACTATACGTATCGCTGGCACACGCGTCGGAGATGCTCGATGAAGACAACCATGATCGTCGCACTTGGACTGCTGGCTCTGCCCCTGGCAATATCTGCCCAGCAGCCGGCTGACACGACCAGGCCGGCCCCGCCACCCCCTCCGGCGACTGTCTCGATTCCGGTCGATTTCTCCGGAGTGCTGTACATGAACTTTCAGTACCGGGGCGATGCCGGTCCCGCGAAGTCGTCGAACAAGTTCGACCTGGAGCGAGCTTACCTGACGTTCAGGATGCCGGCCGGCGACCGCGCCAGCATTCGCATTACGGCCGACGTCTTCCAGCAAACCACGGCGCCGAACGACGCGTTCTATAGAGGCTGGGTCATCCGCGCGAAGTACGCGTACCTGCAATACGACTACCTGAAGAGCGCCACTGGCTGGAACGGACTGGCCCGCGCCGGACTGCTGCACAATGTGGTCATCGATCACGCCGAGACGTTCTGGCCGCGGTGGATCTCGCAGACGCCTGTCGAGCGCGCCGGATTCTTCGCGTCCTCCGACGCCGGAGTCGCGACACAGCTCACGTTTCCGAACAAGTTCGGCGAGATCTACGCGACCATCGTGAATGGCCCCGGTTACGCGTCGCGCGAGACCGATCGGTTCAAGGACTACGCGGCAAGGCTTTCGCTCACGCCGTTCGGCCGATCGGACAATAAGTTGCTCAAGACGTTTGCGCTTACCGGTTGGACTTACATCGGCGCGGTCGCCAGCTCGTTCGCCGCCGGTGGGGTTGGCCAGATCGGACCCGTTGGCGTTTCTCTCCCCAGAACGAGATCGGGCGTCTTCGTGGGCATTCGGGACCCGCGTCTCTCGGCAGGGGCGGAGTGGGATACCCGGAACGATGCGAGAGAAACGGGAGCCAACACCATTGCGTCCCCGCGAGCCGAAGTTGACAGTACCGGGCGGCTCCTCGCCGGGTTCGCGGCGATCAAGCCCTTCCAGCTCATGAACGATCAGTCGACCTTCCCGCTCGGCCTGGTCGCACGGTGGGACCGCCTCAAGCCGAATACTGGCACGGACGGCTACATCAACACCGTTATCGGCGGCCTGACCTGGGACCTCAACAAGAAGACGGCACTTTCCCTCGACTACCAGGAAGTCACTCCGCGTTCAGGAGCGATTGCCGCGGCCACCAAGACCTACTTCCTGCACCTGGTGGCGAACTTCTAGGCGAAGCTCATCTGGGTACGGAGCGCCCTCGGGCGGTTGTGACAATGTCGTTACCTGACATATATCGTGACCTCTCGGGGGCGCTTCTATTTTTCAAGCACCAGGCAGTCGCCCCTCAAAAACGAAAAACAGGAGCCGTTCAGTGAGAGCCTTGAAGCTCGCCGCCCTCATGTTGTTGGCCGTCGCATGCGCCAAGGAAGACGCAAATAACTCCGGCACGGCTTCCTCCACCGCCTCATCGCACGGATCCGTCGATCTCACCGGAGCGGGCGCGACTTTCCCGTATCCCCTGTACTCGAAATGGTTCTCGGAGTACGCCGGAAGTACCGGAGTGAAGATCAACTATCAGTCGATCGGATCCGGCGGCGGAATCAGGCAGCTTTCCGAGGGCACGGTGGACTTCGGCGCGTCAGACAGTCCGATGAGCGACGAGGAGATGTCGAAGGCGAAGGGCGGCCCGATCCTGCACATCCCCACCGTGCTCGGCGCCGTCGTGATCACTTACAACGTCCCGAGGCTGAGTGTTCCGATCAACCTGACGGCGAAAACGATCGCCGACATTTTCTCCGGGCGCATCACCAAGTGGAGCGATACCCGCATCACGTCGCTCAATCCGGTCCTAACGCTTCCAAATACCGATATCCTGGTCGTCCACCGCTCCGACGGCAGTGGAACGACCTACATCTTCACCGACTATCTGAGCACCGCGGTGCCCGCCTGGGCCACGAGCGTCGGAAAGGGAAAAGAGGTCAAATGGCCGGTTGGCCTCGGCGCGAAGGGGAATGAAGGCGTTGCGGGGCAGGTGAAGCAGACGCCGGGCGCGATCGGTTACGTCGAGCTTGCATACGCGAAGCAGAACAGCCTGGCGACCGCCGCCATCACGAACAAGGCCGGCAAGACGATCCTGGCGTCCGTGCCTTCCGTGACGGCTGCCGCCGCCGCAGCAGCAAAGGCTCTTCCAGCGAACACCGACTATCGGATTTCGATCGTCAACGCGCCGGGCGCGGATTCATACCCGATCTCGTCCTTCACGTGGATTCTGGTCTACCAGCATCAAACCGATGCGGCGAAGGGCAGGAAGTTGATCGACTTCCTCAACTGGGCTCTGACCGAGGGTGAGGCTGAGGCGCCGCCCCTCGACTACGCCCCGCTGCCGTCCGCAATGGCGGCCAGCGTGAAGGCAAGACTCACCACGATCGATTTAGCCGCATCGAAGTGACCGCGCTTCCCGCGCACTGGCTCGACAAGGATCGCCGCGAGCTCCGCCTGAAGGAGTCGGCGGCGAGCGACCGGATTTATGAGCTGCTCACCACCGCGTGCGCGCTCGTAGTCCCCGCGCTTGTTGTATCAATCGCGGTCGCGATCTTCGCCGCGGCGTGGCCGGCGTTCGCCAAGCTTGGTCTCTCGATCGTCACATCCAGCAACTGGGATGTCGCGGGCGGCCACTTCGGTGCCGCTCCGGCGGTGTTCGGCACTCTGGTTTCGTCGGCGGTCGCGCTCGTGATCGCCACACCGCTCGCGATTGGCGTCGCGATCTTTCTTTCGGAATTCTCGCCGGTCTGGCTGCGTCAGCCCGTGGGATTCCTCGTCGATCTTCTCGCGGCGATTCCGAGCGTGGTGTATGGACTGTGGGGCATTTTCGTTCTCATCCCGCTGCTTCGCGAGCACGTCATGCCGTTTCTTCGCGACACGCTTCATCTGGGCGCGACGCCGTTCTTTTCGGGACCCGCTTACGGTCCGAGCATGTTGGCGGCGGGAGTCATACTCGCGATCATGGCTCTCCCATACATCTCGGCCGTGTCGCGCGAGGTGCTGATGGCAGTCCCCCGCTCGCAGCGGGAAGCCGCCCTCGCGCTCGGTGCAACGCGCTGGGAGATGATCCGTGATGCCGTGATTCCCTACGCCCGTTCGGGAATCATTGGAGGCATCATGCTCGGGCTCGGCCGCGCGCTTGGAGAAACGATGGCCGTCACCATGCTGATCGGGAACAGGCCCGAGATCTCGGCGTCGCTCCTGGCGCCGGGATACACAATGGCATCGCTCATCGCCAACGAGTTCAGCGAAGCGACGAATGACCTGCACCTCTCGGCCCTGATGGCCGTGGGAGCAGTTCTATTCATCATCACTCTTATCGTGAACGCCGTGGCGCGATGGCTCGTGTGGAGCGTCGCCCGGAGTCGCGCCCAATGAAAACCGCGCGCAGCCGCCACCTCGTGAGCGGGGCGATGATAGGCCTTACGTATCTCGCCGCCATTCTGGCCACCCTTCCGCTGCTGCTAATTCTCACTCACCTGCTCAGGAAGGGCGCATCCTCCCTTTCGCTCGCATTCTTCACGCACATGCCGAGGCCGGTGGGCGAGCCGGGCGGCGGAATGGCCAACGCGATCGTGGGTACGCTGGTGCTCATCGGGATAGCAAGCGTCATCGGGCTGCCGATAGGTATCGGCGCCGGACTCTACCTCGCGGAAAAAAAGAGCACACCGCTCGCGTCCTCTGTGCGTTTCCTCTCCGACGTGTTGAACGGACTTCCCTCGATCGTCATCGGGATTTTCGCATGGCAGTTTCTCGTCCGGCCCATCGGCCACTTCTCGGCGCTGGCGGGCGGAGTGGCGCTGGGCTCGATGATGATTCCCCTCGTCACCCGCACGACCGAAGAGATGCTTCTCGTCGTTCCGACATCCCTGCGAGAGGCCGCGCTCGCGCTCGGGTATCCAAGGTGGCGGACCTCGATATCCATCGTTCTCCGCACCGCGCTCGCCGGCATCGTGACCGGAGCGCTGGTTGCGGTGGCAAGAATCGCCGGCGAGACGGCGCCGCTTCTCTTCACTGCGTTCGGCAATCAGTTCTGGTCGACATCGTTGCGTGAGCCGATCGCGGCGCTCCCGCTCCAGATCTTCAATTACGCGATCAGCCCATACGACGAGTGGCACCGGCAGGCGTGGGCCGGGGCGCTCGTATTGATCACGATCGTTCTGATAATCAGCATCGCGGCGCGCTTCGCAACGAGGTCCCGGTTCGGTGCTCCAGTCGACTGAAGTGTCTCGCGAGAAACCCCCGCGGCTCGTGACGCCTATGGTGCAGGTGCGCGCGCCCGAGCCAAGCGCCTCGGCGGAAGAGACGAAGCCGTGCATCGTCGCGAGTCACCTCTCGGCGTTCTTCGGCGACACGGCCGCCGTCAAGGATGTGTCCATCTCGATTCCTCAGAAGGCCGTGACCGCTGTCATTGGACCTTCGGGCTGCGGAAAATCGACCCTGCTCCGCTGCTTCAACCGAATGCACGAGACCGTCCCGCGCACGCGTATCGAGGGCTCGGTGGAAATCCTCGGCAGCTCGATTTACGAAGAAGGCACCAGCCCCATCGCTGTTCGGCGTCACGTCGGGATGGTGTTTCAGCGGCCGACTCCCTTCCCCACGATGTCGATCCGTTCGAACGTCGCGGCGGGCCTGCGGGTCGATTCGAAGAGCCACGCGGCGCGGGGCACGACCAGCGAGATCGTCGAAGAAGCGCTTCAGCGCGCGGGACTGTGGGCCGAGGTGAAGGACCGGCTCGACGAAAGCGCGATGGCGCTCTCCGGCGGGCAGCAGCAGCGGCTATGCATTGCGCGCGCGCTGGCGACGAGGCCGCGAGTGATTCTGCTGGACGAGCCCACGGCCTCGCTCGATCCGCTCAGCACTCAGAAAGTCGAGGAGCTCGTGTACGACCTGAGGAAGACCGTCACCGTCGTGATCGTCACCCACAACATGCAGCAGGCCGCGCGTGTTTCGGACCGCACGGCATTTCTTCTCATGGGCGAGCTGATCGAATTTGCATCCACCAGTGAGCTCTTCACAGCGCCCAGAGATCCGCGGACTGAGTCCTATATCACGGGACGGTTCGGATGACCGCGGTCGCTCCTGTCGCGGCTCTCGCCGCCGCGGATACCACTGGCACCATGGAGGCGAGCGATTTCTCGTTCTGGTACGGGAAGAAGCAGGCGCTCAAGAGCATCACAATGACGGTGCCCCCGCGATCTGTGACCGCTCTCATCGGACCATCGGGCTGCGGCAAATCGACATTCCTGAGATCGATCAACAGGCTCAACGATCTCATTCCCGGCGTGCGCCACGAAGGGGATCTCCGCCTCGACGGGACCAGCGTCTACGACCCGTCGCTGGACGTCGTCGCTCTCCGGCAGCGAGTGGGGATGGTGTTCCAGCGCTGGAACCCCTTCCCAAAGTCCATCTACGAGAACGTCGCCTACGGTCCGCGCATCAACGGGATTGGGGACGAAGCATCTCTGGACGAGATCGTGGAGCGCTCGCTTCGACGCGCCACGATATGGGACGAAGTGAAAGACAGGCTCCGTACGTCCGCGCTCGGCCTCTCGGGGGGTCAGCAGCAGCGGGTGTGCATCGCACGCGCGCTGGCCAACCAGCCGGAGGTGCTCCTCCTCGACGAGCCCGCGAGCGCGCTCGACCCGAGCTCCACTCAGCGAATCGAGGAGCTCGTATACGAGCTGAAGCGGGAGTTGACGATCGTCATCGTGACGCACAATCTGCAACAGGCCGCAAGGGCGTCCGAATACACCGCGTTCTTCTTTATGGGCGAGCTCGTCGAGTTCGGACCAACGGAGCAGATCTTCACCAGCCCGCGAGAAGAACGCACTGAGGCATATATTACCGGGAGATTTGGATGACACCTGACTCGAACGCCGCCGGATTCAGACATTTTCACGATCAGCTTTCTTCGCTCAAGGAGAAGCTGCTCGGCATGTCGTCGAAGGCCGAGGAACGCACTGACCTCGCCGTCGAAGCGTTGATGCACCGTGACCGGGAGAAAGCAAACCTCGTGATAGAGGGAGATCCCGAGCTGAACCTGTTGGAGATGGAAGTGGAACAGGCGGCAGTGGAGCTTCTGGCCCTACAGCAGCCGATGGCCCGCGACCTTCGCTTCATCATCGGTGCGATCAAGGTCTCAAACGACCTCGAGCGCGTGGGCGATCACGCCGTCAACATCGCGGAGTCAGCGCTGCGCCTCGCCGACAATCCCAAGGTAAATATTCGGATTCCCGAGATCGAGGTGATGGCCCGGAGAGCGCGCAAGATGCTGGGCGATTCGCTCGACGCATTCATTCGCGCCGACGGAGCGCTGGGCCGACAGGTGTGCAGGGACGACGACGTTGTCGACTCGCTGCATGATTCCGTTTTCCGCGTGCTGCTCACTCACATGATGGCCGACGCGAAGACCATCACCCCGTCGCTCGAGCTGCTACTGGTGGGCCGCAATCTGGAGAGAATCGCCGACCTGGCGACGAACATCGGCGAGGACGCCGTTTTCCTCGCCGAGGGCAAGCAGATCAAGCACCACCGCGAGCAAGACTACCACATCAACGAAGGCCGACTGCAGCCAGCGCCCAGTAGCTGAGCGCGGCGACCGCCGCTGACGCGGGAATCGTGATGATCCAGGCCCAGACGATCCTGCGCGCGATACCCCATCGCACCGCTGAGAACCGGTAGGTCGCGCCGGCGCCCATGATCGCCCCGGCGATCGTGTGCGTCGTGCTCACCGGAATTCCGAAGTGCGTCGCGATGCTGATTGCTAACGCACCCCCGGTCTCCGCCGCGAATCCGCTTACCGGGCGCAGTCGCGTGATCCGCGACCCCATCGTGTGCACGATTCGCCAGCCGCCAAAAAAAGTGCCGAGCGAGATCGCGGAGTACGCTCCCATCTTGACCCAGAGTGGGATTCCGTCGCCCGTCACGTAGAGGTGGCGAAAAATTCCCGTCTGCGCGGCCGTGAGCGGCTTCACCGACACCAGCAGGCCGACGATGATGCCCATCGTCTTCTGAGCGTCGTTCGCACCATGCGCGTGCGACAGCAGCGCGGAGCTGGCAAGCTGCGCGCTCCGGAAGAACCGATCCACTCGAGCCGGCCCCATATTTCTGAAGGCCCAGTACACCGCGACCATCAGGAGGAAGCCGGCCAGCCCTCCGACGAGCGGCGAGATGACGATGAAGGACAGGGTCTGCACCCACTTCGTGCCCCAGGTGATCGCGCCCCATCCCGCCTTCGCCACTCCCGCCCCCGCGTAGCCACCGATGAGAGCGTGCGAAGAGCTCGACGGAATCCCATAAAACCACGTGATGAGATTCCACGCGATGGCACCCAGCAGCCCGGCCAGAATCACGTTGGGTGTGACGATGTCCGTCCGGATGATCCCCGTCTGGATCGCCTTCGCCACGAGCTCGCCGGCCGTGAACGCCGCCGTGAAATTGAAGAACGCCGCCCACACCACCGCCGCCCCCGGGCTGAGGACGCGCGTCCCGACGATCGTCGCGATCGAGTTCGCCGAGTCGTGAAAGCCGTTTATGAAGTCGAATACAAAGGCGATCAGAAGGATCGCGGCGACGTAGTAGATCACTACGCGTTCTTTAGCGCGATGCTTTGCAGCACATTGCCGACATCCTCACATTGGTCGAGCGCGTCTTCGAGCTTGTCGTAGAGGTCCTTCCACTTGATGACCTCGAGCGCGTCGCCCCCCTCCGCGAAGAGCTTCCCCATCGCTTCATGGTAGACGGCGTCCCCCTCCTCTTCGAGCACCTTGAGCTTCTCGCTGATGGAGAAGACCTGCTTCGCGTTCTTCATCTCGCGCACCCCTTCTTCCACGGCGGCGCTCGCGCGCGCCAACACCTCCGCCAGAACGACCGCCGCGGGCCGGGCACGCTGTACCCGGAAGATCTGGGCCCGACGCGCCGTACCGTCGATCAGATCGATCACGTCGTCCAGCTCCGACGCGAGCGCGTGGATGTCCTCGCGGTCGAACGGCGTGACGAAGGTCCGATCGATGCGATCGATGATGTCATGGGTCAGGTTGTCGGCCTCGTGCTCCAGCTCTTTGATAGCCGTGACTTTCGCGTCCAGGTGGGTCGGATCCCGAAACATCTCCTGAAGAATAGTCGCCGAAGCGGTCAGCCTTTTCGCCAGCTCGGTGAACAGGTCGTAGAACTTTTCGTCGCGAGGAAGAATCCGCAAAGCCCAATCTCCGTGAAATTTCCAGAACAACCGAAACGTCCCTTCAGGGCCATCTCGGCGAGGAATCTATCCAGGACCCGACTCTCGAGCTACCAATCAGCCCGATAGGCGTGGTGCCGAGCGCCGGATTACCAACCTGCGGTTCTCGAAGAGCTTCACAAGCAGAATTCCGGTTACGAATCCGCCGACGTGGGCCCAGACGGCCACTCCACCGCTAAGATCGGCACCATTCGTCAGCTCCGGCAGCGCTGCGACGATCTGCCAGAAGAACCACCAGATCAGAACCATCCAGGCGGGAATGGGAATCACCTTGAAGAAGATGATGAAGAAGAACAACATCTTGACGCGTACCCTGGGATAGAGCACCAGGTACGCGCCCAGAATCCCGGAGATGGCTCCCGACGCACCGACAGTTGGAAGAGGAGACGCCGGCTGGGCAAGGATGTGCGCGATCGCCGCCGCCAGGCCGCACACGAGATAGAACACGAGGAAGCGGAAGTGGCCGAGGCTGTCCTCGATGTTGTTGCCGAACACCCAGAAGAAAAGCGCGTTGCCCAGAATGTGTCCCCAGCCTCCGTGCAGGAACATGGAGATGAAGGGCGTGAGGACGTTGATCGGATCGTTGTCGATGACACACGCGATTCCGCGCCCGAGTGGCACCGCCTCTCCCAGCGGCGCCATGTGCGTAAGCTCTCCCGGAACCATCCCGAGGTTGCATACGCTGGCGGCGAGCGCCTGCTGATTGAACCCGGCCCCCTGGACGAAAATCCAGGTCAGGAGCATGGCAGCCAGGATGGCATAGGTCATCCATGGAGTGCGGACAGTCGTGAGCTCGTCGCTGAGTGGAATCACGGTTCTTTCAGGCTTTCGGGAGCGTCATGCAGGTTCGTGGCGGAACGCGTCTAGCACGGCGCTATTCCATCAGTCTCATTGGCTGGAAAGCTACTCCCCTTCTCGCCGCGTCGGGCAAGTTGACCGCATCCGGCTGTCTGATTGTCCAGAAACTCCGCCGTTATGGCAGAAATAAACGGCCCCTCGCTTGCCGAAGACCAGTGCGGCGCGGAGTGCGCGCCATCACCGAAATTCAGAAAACGACAGACGCGGCATCGGCGAAAAGCCAGGAGAATCAGAGATGGCAGCTAAGGTAATTGGCATCGACCTCGGAACCACCAACTCGGTCGTCGCGGTGATGGAGGGCGGAGATCCCGTCGTCATCCCCAACGCGGAAGGTGGACGGACCACGCCCTCTGTCGTCGGCTTCACCAAAGACGGCGAGCGGCTCGTTGGTCAGATCGCAAAGAGACAGGCGGTAACCAATCCCCAGAATACCGTCTTCTCCATCAAGCGGTTCATGGGCCGCAAGATGTCGGAAGTGACCGAAGAGATTAAGCGCGTTCCCTACAAAGTCGTCGCGGGACCGAACGATCTCACGATGGTCGAAGTCCAGGGCAAGCGCTACTCGCCGCCCGAAATCTCCGCGATGATCCTGCAGAAGATGAAGCAGACCGCCGAAGACTACCTCGGCTACAAGGTCGAGAAGGCGGTCATCACGGTGCCTGCCTACTTCAACGACTCGCAGCGCCAGGCGACCAAGGACGCCGGGAAGATCGCGGGCCTCGATGTGCTCCGCATCATCAACGAGCCGACGGCTGCCGCACTCGCGTACGGCCTCGACAAGAAGAAGGATGAAAAAGTCGCCGTGTTCGATCTCGGCGGCGGCACTTACGACATCTCGGTGCTCGAGCTGTACGACGTCGAAGGATCGCGCCAGTTCGAAGTGAAGTCGACCAACGGTGACACGCACCTGGGCGGCGACGACTTCGACCAGCGCGTCATCGACTGGCTCGTGACAGAGTTCAAGCGCGATCAGGCGATCGACCTGTCCAAGGATCCAATGGCGCTCCAGCGCCTCAAGGAAGCGGGCGAGAAGGCGAAGATGGAATTGTCCACTACACAGACCACAGACATCAACCTTCCCTTCATCACCGCCGATCAGAGCGGTCCCAAGCATCTCAACTATTCGCTCACCAGAGCGAAGTTCGAGCAGCTGGTGGACGATCTCATTCAGCGGACGATCCCGCCGATGGAAAAGGCGCTCGCGGACGCGGGGATCAAGCCGGGGGATATCGACGAAGTGATTCTGGTCGGGGGACAAACACGGACGCCCAAGATCCAGGAGATCGTCAAGAAATTCTTCGGCAAGGATCCGAACAAGGGCGTGAACCCGGACGAAGTCGTGGCAATCGGCGCCGCGGTCCAGGGCGCGGTCCTCACCGGCGAGCAGAAGGATGTTCTCCTGCTCGACGTCACTCCGCTCTCGCTCGGCATCGAGACGCTGGGTGGAGTCACCACGGTGCTCATCCCGCGCAACACCACGATCCCGACCAAGAAGAGCGAGACCTTCTCGACGGCTGACGACAATCAGACGACGGTGGAGATCCACGTTCTACAGGGCGAGCGCGAGCTGGCGACGTACAACAAGACGATCGGCAAATTCCAGCTCACCGGAATTCCGCCCGCACCACGCGGGATGCCGCAGGTCGAGGTGACGTTCGACATCGACGCCAACGGAATCCTCCACGTTACCGCGAAGGACAAGGCAACTGGCAAGGAGCAGAAGATCCGCATCGAAGCTTCGAGCGGACTCTCCGACGGCGAGATCGACCGTATGGTCAAGGACGCGGAAAAGAACGCGGCCGAGGACAAGAAGCAGCGCGAGGCGATCGACGCGCGGAATCGTCTCGACTCGATGACGTACGAAGTCGAGAAGAACGTGAAGGAGTGGGGGGACAAGGTCACTCCGGACACGAA
>JADGQV010000159.1 GCA_017881465.1 Gemmatimonadaceae bacterium | reverse complement strand
CCAAGCTCGACCTTGCCGCCGGCGGGTGTGTACTTGATGGCGTTCGTCACGAGGTTGAGAAAGAGCTGCCTCAGGCGCGTCCTGTCACCCATGACCACGACGTCCGCCGTGAAGGGGAGATTCACCGTCACCCCCTGAGCCTCGCCCAGTATGAGGGCTGTCTCGTAGACCTCCTGGACGAGAGGCGCGAGCTCGACGGGCTCGCGGTGCAGATCGAAGCGTCCCTCGTCGGCGCGCGCGAGAGTCAGCAGGCTCTCGACCAGATCGGTCATCCTGCGCACTTCCTGCAGCGCTTCCTCGAGCGCGATCATGCGCTCCGTCTGGTGCGATGACTCCATCATCGCTCTCTCGACATCGGCTCTCAGCACGGTGAGCGGAGTCCTTAGCTCGTGGCTGGCGTCCGCGGTGAATCGGCGCAAGCCAGCGAACGATGTCTCCAGCCGGGAAATCATCGCGTTTAGCGTCGTCACGAGATCCGCGAAGTCCGTCGTCTCCTCGCTGAGGGCGAGACGCCGGTGCAGGCTGCGTCCATCGGTGATGGCGGCTACCTCCGTCGTGATCTCGTTCAGCTGCCCCTGCGTTCGTCCAAGAATGAGGAACGCTCCCACACCCCCCGCGCCGATGATGAGCGGCACGATCAGGAGCGCATCGAGCATGTATTCGCGCGGAATGGTGCTGGCCCTGGTCGCAATCGCTCCGGAGGCAATCCGGCTGAGACCGGACGGGTTCCCTGCCAGAGAGTGCGAGACGAAGAGAACTTTTTCCTGGAGCGAGTCGAGCGTGAAGATGAGCGCCTCGCCCGACTTCGGGAGGTCGGCGAGCTCGGTTTCGAGCGTCGTCATGTCGCTCCCCTGAAGCCGCATCACATCACCGGAGCGGTAGACAGCTCGCCCGCTCGTATCCACCACTACTATGTATCCCGGCACGGACTGGAGCCGCTCCACGACTCTGGGCGAGAGAAGAGCGATGAGGGCGGTGTCGCTCGTTGCCATGACCTTTTCGCCGGACTGCTCGGCTTCGGTGATCACGCGCGCGGCGAGATCGCCCTGCGCCGCCGCGTACTGCGCAACGTCGTGATAGACGGCGTTGTTGCGGGCCGCGAGGACAGCGACGAACAGAGTGACCGTAACTGCAACCAGACCGGCCACGAAGGCCGCCGTAAGCTTCACGCGCGTTGAGAGCATCGGCCTCTAGCTGACCTTGCCCGCGACGCTCTCTTCGCGGATCACGTACCCTACGCCGCGGATCGTATGTATGAGCTTTTTTGCGCTATTTGCATCTATCTTCTTGCGCAGATGGTTGATCACCACGTCGACGATGTTGGTGCCGGGGTCGAAGTGATATCCCCAGGCGTATTCGGTAATCAGGGTCCGGCTCATGACGCGCCCGGCGTGGCGCATGAGATACTCGATCACCGTGTATTCCTTGGGCGTCAGCTCGATCGCGTGGCCGGCGCGGGTGACCTCTCTCGTGTCCAGATTGAGCGTCAGGTCCGCCACCTTTAGCACCGGAGTGATGCGCGCGCGCGGCCGGCGTGACAGCGCCTCCACCCGCGCCAGCAGCTCCTCGAACGCGAACGGCTTGGTGACGTAGTCGTCCGCGCCGGCGCGAAGAGTCTCGACCTTCGAGTCGATTGCGTCCTGCGCGGTGAGGATCAACACTGGGCGGTCGAAGCCCCGCGCCCGGAGATCGTGCAGCACCTGCGCGCCGGATTTGCCCGGTAGCCGCATATCGAGCACGACGACGTCGTACTCCTCGGATATGGCTCGCGCCTCCCCATCGTCGCCGTTGGCGACGAGATCCACGCCCCAGCGCTGCTCCTCAAAGCCCCGTTTGACGAACTGTCCGACGGTCGGGTCGTCTTCGATTACGAGGATTCTCATCGGGCGGGATGGACTTCTGGTGATGAAAGAAAAAAGCGGAACTGCGTTTCCGCATTTCCGCCTAACTTACATCTGCGCCATTCGCCGTTCAACGATTGACGGTGGTGCCTTGTTCAACGGATGAAGCCTCTGTCGGGTCTCTCCGGCGACCGCTGCGCCTTCTGCTTCTTCGCGAGCAGCGCCATCGCTACCGAATCGGTTCGCGGCTTGACGACCGTTCCGTCGGAGCTGTCCCCGGTCACGACCGTATCTTTGCAGTCGCGCTGGTCATATACCGAGCGTGTGGCGCATCCGGAGCGAAGGAGCTTGGACGGGCCCCCAGCTGCCAGCATGGCCGGCACGCATTTGCCGGTTGCCGCCTCAGCGGCCGAGCATTCGGCCTCCGCGCGCGCCGTTGGGCGCCGGGAGACCGAATACATGAGAGCAGCTAGAGAAGAAACAGCAACTGCGAGCAGTAACAGCGCGATCAGCAGCTCGCCGATCACGAAACCGCGACGGGCCCGCTTTTCCGGGCTGCCGTCGGCGGGCACTAGTACTCCACCCAATTGTCGACCCACGTGTTGCGGAGAGTCACCAGCGCACCCATTGTGGTCGTGGATTTCGCAACTTCGCAGGAGTTGTAGTTGTACTGCTTGGTACCGTTAGCGGTTGAAGGATCGGGGATATAGGTCCCGAGCTTGACGTTCAGGCCACTGAGGGTCGCGCCTTCAATACCGTTGTTGCCGTTAGACGTGATATCGTCTCCAACCAGGAGCACTCCCTTCCAGCCGACGCTACCGTTGAGGGTGAGGGTGCCCGTCACGATCAGCATTCCCCTTCCTGACGACGGAAGGACAAAGTTGCCGTTTACGCGAATGATCGGATAGTACGTCGAATTCGAGTCCGCATAGGAGGCTTGCATCGCGGCCGTTGGCCACGACCCGCCGGGCATCGTGATTGTGGGTGTAATGGCGCCTAGATTCAAGATGCCATTCCAGTCGATTGCCACTGAATCGGGGGCAACAGAATCAACCGGTGGGGTGCCGACTGCTACGACCTTACCTGTATAGCCCGGATTTACTGGCACTACTACACCGGCTACCGAGGCGGAGTCGTGACACATGTCGATGCCGCCCAGCGTTCCCGCGCCACCATTCTTCTGAAGACCTGAGAGCGCCGTCCAGCCCGCCAGAACCTGCATCGGAGCAGGCTCCCACAACACGTATTGCGCAACTGTACGCACACCCTGCGGCGTTCCGGCGTAGGCGCCCACAGTCTCGACACCACGCGAACGAGCGACGTAGAGGCCCGACTGGGATCCCCTCACCGGCCGTAGACGGGTCAGCGTCACTGTCGCAACTCCACCGGTCATCGCGATCACGGCGGTGTCCGGGGTCGCGCCGGGAACATGGCTGAAGCCCGGGTGGCCTGCCAGCAACGAGTCGCGACGAACAAGAAAGAGCTCGAGTCCCTGCTCCGCAATTCTGAAGGCAGAGATCTGGGATTTCTGGTCGGCGACCGATCTGCGCTCCGCGCTCACCAGGGAAAAGCCCCCGGCAACCATGATCGTCAGCGTCACGATTACAAGTATCGCGGTCGGAATCGCAAACCCGCGGCGTTCGGTATTGTTCAGCATATAGTCACGCCTCTTCGGCTAGTTTATGCGGTTCTTGAAGTACACCGCGGTTGTGAATGGCGCAGTTTCGTTTGTTATCTGACCTGGAGCAATGTTTTCACTGATACCATCGAGATGGAGCTCGAGTCCGCGCATATCCGCCAGGTTTGCCGGCGGATTCACCTGAGCCACGGGGCCACCATTGACCGAGAAGAACTTCCAACCCGCTGTGTTAGCGAATGGAGCTACCAGCTCCTCGGAGTCCTGGGTTCCATTCGCCTTGATCAGCGTGCGGTAGAGCCCGAGCTTTCCCGGAACGGCCGTCGAAGCCTTGAACTCGTATCTGATCGTGTTGTATAGAAACACCGGCGTTCCAATGCCTCCACCGGCCGGCAGAGCCGGGGTGACCAGTACGGTTTTCCCGTTCGGAACCATCGTGATGCTGACGCTCGCACAATCTGGTGCATTACCATTTGTCTCTGTAGCGGGATTCTCCACGTACGAATACGCGCCCGTGATGAAGTTTCGCCACGCGTAGCCGTAGAAACGGTTGTCTCGGACGGCTTCGGCGTACGTGGTTGAGTCAACCGGGAGCAGGCTCAGAACCGTACCGACGCCCGAGTTTTTGCACATGACGCCGATCGCGAAGGGAATCCGCAGCGTGAGCGAAGTCGAGGTTGCGGCGATGACTCCGCCCGTGGCCTCGACCATTCGGAAGTCGGACACGATGCGGTTGAGCGATGCACGCGAGACGTTCCGCGCTGCGTTGCCCATTCCCTGCCGGTCGAAGAATCTGCCTTGCACTGTCATCAGCCTGGTGAAAAGCGCTCCGACAATGCCGAAGAGCACCAGAGCGACGAGGAGTTCGACGAGAGTGAAGCCGCGGCGAGCGCGGCCAACGTAATGGTTTCTCATTGGGTCAACCCTGAGGGCAATCGGTGCACAAGACGTGTGAAGTCCGCGCTTTTGTCCGGATGAAGATTGCCGTGTCTGGTTTGAACCTGGTGTTCGCGGGCGTAATGACGATTCGTACGGCTTTCACCAAGTTGACGGTCGGCTCGGTTACCCTGATCACAGTCGTATGAGGGTAGGGCCCGGTGGCCACTACGACCGTGCTCGTCACTGGGGCGGCGATCGAATCGTACGGGATCCCTTCGAGGCGATTGATCTCCTGCATCAGAACGCCATTTCTGTAGGCATTGGCGGT
>JADGQV010000158.1 GCA_017881465.1 Gemmatimonadaceae bacterium | reverse complement strand
CGGAAATCACGTTTCTTGTTCTTGCGATCGCGGTACGCGTACTTCCAGCCGCGCTCGACGTTCTCCTTGGCGGCCTTCCACAGCTTGCTCCGGGCGCCGAAGGCACCGCGGGCTGCCTTCATCACCTGCTTCTTGCGCTTCAAGCGCGCGACATTCGATCTAACGCGTGGCATTGGTCTATTCCTCTACGCCTGAAGCAGGCGCTTGATGTTCTTCACTTCGCCCGGAGTCTGGATGATCGTGCCCTGGCGCAGACGACGCTTTCTCTTCGACGACTTCTTGGTAAGGATGTGGCTCTTGAACGCCCGCATGCGCTTGACCTTTCCTGAGCCCGTGATCTTGAAGCGCTTTCTCGCGCCCTTGTGGGATTTCATCTTCGGCATTGCTGTTCCTTCGTATGTAGATCCCGACGTTGATCGCCGGGCTCGATGAACTTTCGCTCGACCCTGCCGCTCGCTACTTGGGCGCGAGGATCATGGTCATGAACTTTCCTTCGAACTTGGGATCGGTTTCGATCTTCGCCACATCGGCGAGCTCCTGCGCGACCCGATTCACCACCTGACGCCCGAGCTCCGGGTGGGCGATCTGTCTGCCCCTGAACATCAGCGTCACCTTCACCTTGTTTCCGTCCTGCAGGAACTCCCGCGCGTGACGGGTCTTGGTCATGAAGTCGTGCTCTTCGATTCCCGGCCGGTACTTCACTTCCTTCAGGTGAATCACGTGCTGCTTTTTCTTCGCCTGGCGAGCCATCTTCGCCTGCTCGAACTTGAATTTCCCGTAGTCCATGATGCGGGCTACGGGGGGCCTCGCCATTGGTGCAACTTCCACGAGATCCAGTCCCTGCTCGATCGCGGCTGCCAGAGCTGTTTCGACATCCATGATTCCGAGCTGCGCTCCATCGGCAGCTATGACTCTGATGGGACTGATGCGGATCTGTTTGTTGACGCGTACGCGTTTGGTGATGTCCTGGATACGAGCCCCTTTATTCGAAGAAAATAAAAACGCGGACCCTTTTTCGGAGTCCGCGCAACAAATGCCGCCCAGCCGGGGCGCCATCCGTGGCTAGAACTCCTGCAGCACTCCTCAAAATCGAGGGCCAGAGGGTGGGGTGATCCGCCCGGATCTCCCGCTTATCGCATTGTCAGGACGTAAGATAGGACTGACTGCCGTGCCATGCAAGGGATCGGACCGCTTACGGGCGCAACATTCGCGGTCTAGATTCGCGACATGTCCAAGAAGGTCATCGGCGGCAAGGTCGAGAAGCGTATCCCGATTGACGGCATTGGGGGCGTCTTCGTCTACGCCAACGACGCCAAGGCGCTGTCGAACTGGTACGCCCACCATTTCGGGCTGAAGCTCGAGACCTACGAGGATGGCAAGGTCTACGGCACCGAGTTCAAGTACCGGCGACTCGGCGATTCCTCGAAGGTGGACTCGACGGTGTTCTCGATCTCGCAGGCCAAGACGACTCTCCCGACCGATCGCCCGGAGTGCGTGATCAACTACCGGGTCCGGGACCTCGAGCCCTTTCTCGATCAGCTGAAAGCCGACGGTATTGAGATCGAGAAGACCGAGGATTTTGACTACGGGCGATTCGCCTGGATCAAGGATCCCGAAGGCAATCGGATCGAATTATACCAGCCGCTTAGTTGAGGGTTTTGGATCGGGACCCTCGCTGGCATCCACAGAACCGAAGCTAGGTCGACTCCGCAGCAAGCCGGTAGGCCTTCCCGTCATGTTCAACGCGTCCCCACGCAACGGTAGCATCGTGCTCGAAGATCACGAGCCACTGCTCGTCGAGCGCCTGCTTGAGAATCTTGCGCTTGGTCTCGAGAGTGACCAGAGGCTCTACGTCGTACCCCATGATCCACGGGAGCGGCAGGTGCGCGTGCGTCGGAATGAGATCGCCAAGGTAGAAGGCGCGCTCCCCCGCTGACTCGATGAGAACGCTCTGGTGAAAGGGAGTGTGGCCCGGAGTGGGAATCACCCGAACCCCCTTCACGATCTCCTTTTCGCGCGAGACCCATTCGATTTTGTCGGCCTGATCAAGAGGTACCCAATTTCGCTCGAAGTAGCTGGCCGCCGTCCGCTCGTTCGAATTCATGGCGTAGTCGTACTCGCCGCGCCTCACGATGTACGTCGCGTTGGGGAAGCTGATCTCCAGTGATCCGTCGGGTCGAGTGCGCGTGTTTCCGCCGGCGTGGTCGAAGTGGAGATGGGTGTTGATCACGATGGCGATGTCGGCTGGCGCGACTCCGATCTCCCTCAGGGCATCCTCGAGCAGGGTGCCACCGTCCGCGCCCTCGTTCTCGAGCCCGTAGATGTCCTTGAACTTCTCGTTCTCCTTGTTGCCCGCGCCGGTGTCGATGAGGATGAGGCCCGAGGGATGCTCGATCAGCAGGCACCGCAAGGCGAGCTGTATCCTGTTCCGCGCGTCGGCGGGGATGCGCTTTTCCCAGAGCGGCTTCGGAACGACGCCGAACATGGCGCCGCCGTCGAGCCTCTGACCGCCGGCCTGGATGGCGTGAACCGTGAGGCCGCCAATCTTGCGGCGCTCCACGAGCGGACTGGGCGCCGTCACGCTGTCGTGTCGCGGGTTACTGGAGTGGGCAACCCCGACGGTCTCCGCTTTTGGCACCGAACCGCGGGGCCCCGGAGCAGCGTCTGGAGCTCACCCCAGGTACCACAGCCGCGATCGGCCAGATCGGACATCATGCGCAGCAGACACTTGGCGGTCGCGAGCGCGTCGCCGGCAGCCCGATGGCGGTTCGGGATCTCGACCCCGTAGTATCGGGCCACGTAGTCGAGCGAGCGGCGCGGGAGCTGAGGAAGAACCTTGCGGGCGATTTTCACCGTGCAGAGGCGACGCCCCTGCAGCTGGCGGCCGGTGGAGCGCGACACCTCTGCCGTCACGAATCGCCAATCGAAGGTCGCGTTGTGCGCGACGAACACGTTTCCCTCGAGAACACGCAGCACATCGGGCGCGATGCGATCGAACGTCGGCGCGTTCTTCACCATGTCCCAGGTGATGTTCGTCAGCTGCGTGATGAAGGGCGGAATCGAACGCTGCGGATTGACGAGCGTCTCGTACAGCTCGACGATCTCTCCGCCCCGGACGACCACTGCCGCGAACTCCGTGATGCGATCGCCCATCAAGGACCGGCCGCCAGTCGTCTCGGTATCTACCACCACGTATGACAACCCGCCGAGAGGCTCGTCCGCGGAATGAGCGTGCGAGCGGGAGCGTTCTCGAGTAGCGGCGTAAGGCTTCACGGTCAGATCCGCCAGCATCCAGCGTCCCTCCGCATTCCGCACGAACTGCGGCCGCCCCGCGAACATCGCGTGCGCCATGTGCTCGGCAACAATTCGCGGAGCGCCGGGAAGGCTGCAGATGTGTCCGATCAGATCCACCACATCGGCCGGACCCCTCGAGAGATAGTCGAGCGCGCGCGTCGTGAGGAGAGTGTCTTCGGGCTCGGAGTAGACTCCGCGCGTCAGATCCACGGGTCGTCTCGTGTGATCGGGCACGTCATGCAGTGCGGTCCACCGCCGCCGCGGACCAGCTCGCCACCCTCGAACGTAATGGCGGCACGCTGGTTCGCCGGAATCTCGGCATCGGATGACAGGAAGTCGGATGCGGAGATCATCTTGAAGCCAGCTTTTTCCAGCTCTCGCAACGTCGTCTCGTTTCGCGCGTATGAAGTGACCACTCCGGGCCGCAGCGTTGTGTTGTTACAACCGGATGCCCATTGCTCACGATCCTGGACGATCCTCTTCGATCCTCCGCAAAGAATCGGCTCCATCGGCAGTCCACAGTGCTTGAGCGCCGCGAACAGGTCGGGTTGCTCCTTCATGTGGCTGTCGCCCTTCTGCCACTGAAGTATCGGCAGGCGGTACGGTCCAATGAAGTGGGGCGGATAAATCACGCACAGCTCGCGATCGACGTGGGTGAAGATCATGTCGAGATGAATGGCGGTCGCCTCCCGCGGCATCACTACGACGATGAGGTTGGTGACCTCGGTCTGCTCGAACAGGATCGTGGCGAGGCTGTCGATTCCCGCGGGGCTCGATCGCTCGCTGAAGCCGATGAGCAGCACGTCTTCGCGGAGCGGATGCACGTCGCCGCCCTCGAGAGTGTGGTTGAGACGACGCTCGACCGATCCATCGTAGACGATCCCCTTGTTACTGAGCTTGGGATGAGACGTGAAGAGCGCTTTCATGATCAGCTCCTCCGTCCACCGCGCGTGAAAGCGCATGGAGCCGATCATCATGTTCTGATTGATCGCCATCGCCGAATCGCGGGTGAAGAACAGATTGGGCAACGGCGGAAGCGAGTAGCTGGATTCGTTGAGCGTGCGCGACAGCGGTCCCGGCTCCTCCTCCTTTCCTTCGATGAGGAGGTTCACAACGGCTTCGGGTGGCAGCCCACGCAGGTCCGAAGCGAGTGGCTCGAGGGGGACCACATCGAGCGTCTCCCGAATGATCAGCTCGCGGACTTCCGGATCCTCCAGTACGTCGGTGAGCAGATCGCGCACGTGCAGCACTTCGCAGAAGCGCTCGAGCACCTGGACGAAGCGCCGATGCTCGCGCTTGGCGAGATCGGCATCGACGATGTCGTCGTACAGGAAATCCGCGCGCGTGCTCGGCGTGACCGCCAGCAGCTCGTTGCCGGGACTATGGACCAGGACGGTGCGAAGCGCACCGATTTCGGAGGTGACGTG
>JADGQV010000157.1 GCA_017881465.1 Gemmatimonadaceae bacterium | reverse complement strand
TCCGTTGTATCCGAACGTGCCCGCCGGGCCCGTCAGTGTCGTAGTTACCAGGAGATTGGGAGACATGCCCTTCACCTGCACGGGGCCGGCATAGCTGCCCCGCAGGGGCAGCAGCGGGTACGAATGCGACAGCGCCGTGAACGACAGCGGCTGCGCCTGGAGCGCGAGATCGTAGGTGAGATACTTGTCGCCCCACGTCACACGGCCGTTGCCCGTGACGTGGGAGATCGGCTCGTTGCCATCGTGATGCAGGAGATCTGCGTTTTTGAAACGCACATCGAGCCAGGACGAGTCGAGCGTCGCCGTGCCCGACACCGTTCCCTTGATCTTCGGGAAGAACTTGTTCAGGAACTGGAGCGTGCGCAGGTCGAGTGTCGCGACATCGACGTTGAAATCGTGGAACGCCGTGTAGGCGGGATAAAGGATGTCCAACTCTCCTTCGCCGCGCGCTTCGGTAACGGCGCCAGGCACGTGCGCATCCTCGAAGATGAGCGCCGATTGCTCGATCTTGAAATGATTGAGCGGACCCCCTGATGCCTTCACGGTGCCGGTGATCTTCCCCTGCCAGTCGTAAGGAAACGTCTTTCCATTCAGGGTGCGGAGCAAATCGAAATCGACCGGCGTCGCCTGGAGATCGACGTTCTTGACGGCGAGCACCGCCCCGCCAGTGCCGAACGTCATTTGTCCCAGCAACCGCGAGCGGGTCGTCCGCACATCCATGTTCGTCAGGATGTAGTCGAGGAAGCGCGGGTCCCGCTCGCTCCTGATGTCGAGCACCATCTTGCCGCCACCGGTGGTGGGCAGCGTTGGGTAGACCCACGCGACATCGGACAGAGACACCGAGTCGCCGATGATGTGCAGATAATACCGAATCGGAAGATCGCTTCCCCACACGACGCTGCCGTGCGCCTTTCCAGTCGAGCCGGGCAGGTCGAAATGGTCGCTGTCGAGGAACACCGAATCGCCGAGGTTGAGCGCCGTGCCGGAAATGTTGCGAAACTTGAACGGAGGATCGGTTTCGGCGAAGCTCCCCTTTCTGATTCTGATCAGACGGCCGACGGTGTCGGGATCCGCGATCCGGGCGAAGCCCAGATTCGCCTGCCCCTGGGTCCATCTCCATGTCCGCGCGAGTCCTTCGCGCGTGCGCCGGATCTCGTGATCGGGGCGCTTCAGCTCGAATCTTATCGCGCTATCGAGCTTGGCTCCGCGCAGCGTGTCGGACGGATGCCACGGCAGGGTCAGCGTGAAGGTGGCGTCGCGGATCACCGACGAGTCGATGACGATGTACTGTCCGAATCCGCGCTCGTTCCTTTTCTGCTTCTCGACGCTCGCCGGGAAGATGCGCCGCCAGTTCCAGTCGCCGTTCTCGTGCTGCCGCAGGTGGACCACTGGATGCTCGGCCTCGAGATGGCTCAAGAGAATTCGGCGGTCGAAAAGATCACGCGGATCGTACGAAACAGTGATCGGCCCGGACGCAAAGAAGACGGAATCCTCGTCGTCTCTCATCTCGACGGAGTCGATTGTCACACCGGTGAAGAATCCGCCGCTCATGCGTCCGATGTAGACTTTGCCTTTGACGCTGCCTTCGAGCATCGTCGACACCATTCGGCGCACGCGCTCCTGGCCGAAGCCGGTGTGCGTGACGCCGACGAAGCTGAGGACGACGATCAGCAGGAGCCCCACCAGGATGATGGCGCTCCCGATCACGATGCGGAGACGGCGTGTCATAGGGAGGCTAGAACGCCTGGCCGATAGCGAAGCTGAAAGTGAGCTTGCTTCGAATGCTGGTTTGCTTTGCGGGCTGGTACGTCGCGGGACACCCGTTCGGCGGGACTTCCTGCGTGACCGTGACCAAATCCGTAAGAGGATCTCGCGGGCTGAAGTGAGTCGGCAGATCGTTATTCGGACTCACGCATAGGAGTGGCGCTCCCCCGAATTCCGTTCCTTCGTAGTAGAGCGGTCCCTTGGGCCGCTGGTACGGGTTGTACCCGACCGCAACGCGCACCGGACCCACTGGGGAGAATGCAGTCACCTGAATCCCCGGTGTGACTTTGAGCTTCATTCCACCCACCTGCGGCGTCCCCCTGTTCCACACCTCTCCCGCATCGGTGAAAACAGTGAACTGGAGAAGCTCCGGAAGGAACGGGCTCCGCAGTCGCAGCTCGACGTTCCCCACAACGAGCGAGTTTCCGCCCACCGGCACGATTCGCTTGAAGCCGGTGGTGTCCGTCGCTGGCGCGAGAACCACCGTATCCTGCAATCCAGTGTTCGGATCGGTCGAGGAGAATTGCTTTAAATCCCTCGCGACGTAGATGAGCGAGCCGAGCTCGTTCTGCGAGAACCCCCGCACGGTGGTCGGACCGCCGGCGTAGAGTCGTTCCTGCGGAGGAATGAATGCCGTCGCCGACGCCACGTTGCGGCCGAAAACGCTCCCGCCGCGGATGCGGAAGGCGAGCACGTTGCCGCCGCCGGCGTTGATGTACCGGGATGCATCTCCGACGAACTTGTTGAACTGAAGATCCTTGTTGGAGAGAATCACGGGCGACGAATGCCGCGCTTCGAGCCGAATGATCGAACCGCGCGTCGGCGACAGCAGGCTGTTGGAGTTGTCGCGCGTCACGCCCAGGCTCAGCACCGCGAGCTGTTGCGTGCGCTCGATCCTGTCGCGCTCAGCCGCCTCGCACAGATTGAACACCGCGCAGAAGAGCGCCGGCTGCGCTTCGGTTCGGCCGAGGTCCATCGAGTAGGCAAGATTGACCGGCGTTCTGGTTAGTCCGCGCCACAGCACCGACGCCACGCCTCCGATCGCCGTCGTCCTCAGGTACGCGTTGTACTCCGACACGCGCTGGGTATACACGGTTATCGTCGGAACCGTTCTCAGCCCGAGGAACGTCGGCTGCCTGAGCGTGGCACCGGCGTAGTAGTTCAGGCGATTGCTGAAAACGTCTTTCTTTGCCGCCGGGCACAGGCCCGGCGCGCCGTCGAGCGGCCGCCCGATTCCGATCTTCGAGACTCGCGCATTGAGATCGAACCGGCGCGCCCCGTTCAGAAAATTGTAGTCGGTGAACTCGCTGGTCACTCGAAAGCAATCGAGCGTTCCGTATCCCGCGCCCACCCTCGCCGCATGCATTGGAGCCTCGGCCAGGTTGGTATAGAGGGTGATCAGGGTATCCGAGGCAGAATCGGGAGTTATCGACACGTGCTGATACGCCTCGGTCTGATACAGCGCGCGCTGAGCGTCGATGATCTCGTCCTCGCGGAAAAGCTCACCCGAGTCGAGCCCCATGATGCGGCGCACGATTGTGGTCGGTATCTGCTGCGTCTTTCCGGCAAGCGGTGTCACGTTGATCTTGATTGCTCCAATCCTCGCCCTTAGGCCGGGCGTCACGTAAAGAGTGTCCCACGCGCTCAGCGTGCTGTCGTTCACGGTGAAGCGGTTGACCGCCTCAGCCCTCGGGTATCCGTTGTTGTGCAGGCGCTGGCGAACGGTGTCGGCCGCGGCATCTATCGCGAAGCGGTCGAATCTCCCGCCTTCGCGCACGGGCAGACCGCGGACAGCCCGCGCTTTTTCCGGACCCGAATCCAGTCCGACCACCACGAAGGACCTCAGTATCATCGGCGGCCCCTCGCTGATATTGAACCTGACCTCGACCGCCCCGGGAGCCAGCTCCTTTACCGCGGTGTCGACGGTCACTCTTGGATACCCCCGACGGCGATAAAAGATTATCAACCGAGCCCGGTCGTTCGGGAGCTCAATCCGGTCCAGACAGTGTTTGACCGTAAAAGGCAGATGGAGGTAGCGCCTCGCCCACGCCGAGGGCGTGGTGACGATGGTCTTCGCAAGGTCGGCGTCCGAGAAGGCCTTGTTTCCCTCGAACACCAGGCGCATGACTTCGAGGTCGCCACGCTGGCACTCGATGTCCTGCGCGCGTGCGCTGTTGACGCCGGGAAACGCTGCGAAGAACGCGAGTGCGGTGTAGACCCCGAGTCGTATCCGGAGAAATCTCACCCTTGCGGCGCGCGCGCGCCTGGTGGCTGCCCGGGCGGCAGCTCGCGAGCGTCGTGCGTCTCTGTTTCAGGCTCGGTTCGGTCGCCCAGTATTCGCGTGGGAGGTGTCGTCGGCGAGCGAGGTAGCTCGCCCTGCGGAACGAGTGGTGTGCGCTGGATTAAGAGTTGCACAATGTAGAAAGCGGCCAAACCGACGCCGAGCCCGACGCCAACGGCTGGCAGTAGATCCTTGGCGCCAAGTCGGCGACGATAATAGTATTCTGCGCTCACGGTGAGGCCTATTTCAGGGTGCGCGAAAGTTCTCGTATTTCGCCCCTTCATGTCAACCGTCAGAAGACACTCATGCGGCGACTTTTCCTCCTCGTATTACCCGCGATTCTCAGCTGTGGCGGCGGCGAATCTGCTCCTTCCCGCAAAACGATCATCGACTCGCGGGACACTTACGACCCGAGATCGATGGATCCCGCACTCTCGACGGACGTCCCGACCGGACGCGCCGTCACTTATATCTTCGATGGCCTGACGCGCTTCACTCCCGACGCGAAGGTGGTTCCCGGCCTCGCGAAATCGTGGGCCGTCAGCGCCGATGGAGTCACCTACACCTTCCATCTCCGCAGCGGCGTGAAGTTCCACGACGGACGGCCATTCTCGGCGAAGAACGTCGTCGCGACGTTCCAGCGCGTGCTCGATCCCAAAACGAAAGGCGGACGCGGTTGGCCACTCTATCCGATCAAGGGCGCCGAGGATTTCGCCGCGAGCAAGGCGACGA
>JADGQV010000013.1 GCA_017881465.1 Gemmatimonadaceae bacterium | reverse complement strand
GCGAACTGTTCGTGCGCAACCTCGCGATGTGCTTCGACCGGTACCAGCGCGAAAAGCACGACGCCGAGTCGCGGCCCGTCTTCAGCCGCACGGTGTGACGGGTGCGGCGCCTCGTCGTGGTCGGCGGAGGGATCTCCGGACTTGCGGCGGCATGGGCCGCGAGCCAGGCGGCCCCGCGCATGGAAGGCGGCCTCGAGGTGCTCGTGCTCGAGCGCGGCGGCGCCGTCGGCGGCAAGGCGAGCAGCATCGCGCGCGACGGCTGGCTCGTGGAGGAAGGCCCGTCCGGGTTTCTGGGCGGACGTCCCGAGATGGAGCGCCTCATCGACGGGATTGGCCTCGCGAGCGAGCGAATGCCAGCGAACCGCACGTCGGCCCGGCGCTTTCTTTTTCGCGGGGGGCGCATACGGCAAGTCGATCCGAACCCCGTCAGCCTGTTGCGCGAAGGCATCCTCGGGCCGCGCGGCGCACTGCGCATGCTGGCGGAGCCGTTCATCGCGGCGCGGCGCGACGACGCCGACGAGTCTGTGTGGGCCTTCGCGGCGCGGCGCCTCGGTGCCGAGGTCGCCGACCGGATGATCCTGCCGATGGCGCTCGGCATCTTCGCGGGCGATGCGCGGCGCCTCTCGCTGGCGGCGGCCTTTCCCCGGATGGCGGCGCTCGAACGGGAGCACGGATCGTTGACTCGCGGGATGATCGCGCGGCGCGGGCGCACGAGTTCGGGCGCGCTCACCTCATTCCGGTGCGGCATGCAGCAGTTGCCGCGCGCGCTCGCCGAGCGCGGCGGATTCGCCGTCCGGTGCGGCGCGGAAGTGCGGGCGCTCCTGCGCACGAACGTCGGGTGGAGCGTGGCGGTGGATGGGGATGCGGAGGTGATCCCGGCGGATGCCGTCATCCTCGCTGGCGAGCCGTGGGCAATGGCGCCGCTGCTGCAGCCGCATGACCCGGCGCTGGCGGCGGAACTCGCGGCGATTTCGTGCCCACCCGTTGCCGTGGTCGCACTCGGGTTCGGGGCGGCGGCAGCGGCCCAGGTTCCCGTCGGCTTCGGTGTGCTGATCGCTCGCGGCGAAGGGTTTCGGATGCTGGGGAATCTCTGGGAGACGCATCTCTATCACGGACGCGGCCCGGCCGGACACGTGCTGGTGCGCGCGATGTTCGGCGGGGCGGTGGATCCGGAAGCCGGCGCGCTGTCGGAGGCCGAACTCGCCGCCCTCGCGCGCGGGGAGATCGCGAGGCTCTACGGCATGATGGACGCGCCGGTGTTCGAGCACGTCGTGCGCGTGCCGCGGGCGATCCCGCAGTATGAGATCGGACACTCCGCGCGCGTGGCGCGCATCGCCGATGCGATCGAGGCGCTGCCCGGGCTGAGCATGACGGGTAACGGACTGCGTGGCGTCGCCTTCGCGGACGCCGCTAGCGACGGCGTGCGCGTCGGCGACGCGGCGGTGCAGCAGCTGCGCGCGCGAGTGGGCTGTCACCCGCGAGCGCCATTGGCGGCGGCGTGTCATGAGACGATTCCTCGGATGGTTCCGCCCTAGGAATGCGTCAACCAAACCTTTCTGGGGGTGTCACTGGCAATCGGACCCGCACGCGACGCGAGGTTCTTCCTAGTCGGCGTACTCGTAGTCAGGATCTTTTCCCAACTGCTGCATGATGAACGCAAGGATGACCATTCCGCGAAGATTTTCTTGAGCTTTTGCCCGCGGAGGTGGGCGTGCGACGACGAGGCAAGTGGCACCCTGAGCTCGGCCTCACTTTTCACAGGCCCTCGAGCTTGTGACCGGCATACGACTCATGAGGTGCTTAGCGCTTCCTTGGCCTCGATGAGAGTTCCGAGCTCCACCGCAGCATCCTTAAGGAATTGAATTTCCTGCGAGGAAAACCGACGTCGACGCTGCTCATGAATCGTCAGGACGCCCCACGGCTTCCCCTTGCGTGAGATTCGAGTCGCCAGAGTGCCGCGCACATCGTGCGAACGGAGCAAGTGGGCGTCGGTGAAGCGGCTCGTCTCCTTCACGTCATCGAATACGACAACGCCAGTTTGTCGCAGTGTGTAGCCAGCGATCGATGTTGTGTTGGCCGCGACGGTGGCGTACCCGGCAATCCCTTGTCTCCAACCGATTCCCGCTCGGACGAGCAGGAGCTTTCCATCGCGGTCCAACTCCAGCACCTTGCCCAGCGGAACTTCAAGGCCTAGACAGATAATCGCGAGAGCCAATTCAAGGTAGTCCCGCTGCGTCAGTGGCGATGTTGATAGACCGCGCAGCTCGTCAAGCGCCTCGCGTTGCCCAGCATCGTTCATCGTCGGGTGCGCTCGCGATCGAGGGTTTCGCCGTGTATGACCTCAATCCCTTTTGCCGGGGTTTCTCTCGCAACTGTCGGAGTAGCGAACGCAGGCCGCTCAACTTGCTGGAGTCCAAGAAGCGCCCGCGCTCTGTTCAATGCGTCGTCAATGTTCCCGAACAGGTTCTCCTCACCGATCTCATCCATCAACGTCGATCGCCCAATCGCTACGAGCGGCTGCGTATGCACATCGGAGAGCAGCACGACTGTTCCTTCCTTTCTCGTCCGATGCACGACGTCCTTCAATGCGTGCATGGCCGTGGAATCGATGGATGGAACGTTCCGGAGACGAATGATCAGCACCTTCGGCTTTCCGGCGATCTGGCCGAGGGTTTCCTTGAACGTTTCCGCCGCACCGAAGAAGAACGGGCCATTGATCTCGAAGACCTCCACGCCCGCCGGCACCACGCGCCGCATCACCGCGTTCGGATCTGTGGCGTACGGGTCGCCGTCGTCTTCCAGCTCGCGAGTGACGGCGCTGACATTCGTCACTTGAGCCATTCGCCGCATAAACAGGAACGCGGCAGCGACCATTCCCACCTCGATCGCCACTGTCAGATCTACAAGAACGGTCAGCAGGAAAGTTGTGATGAGCACCAGGACATCGCTCTTTGGCGCGGAGAGTTCGGCGACAAACGAGTGCCACTCGCTCATATGGTATGCGACGATTACCAGGATCGCCGCGAGCGTCGCCATGGGGATGAGGCCCGCCCAACGGCCGAAGAACAGCGTTATGAGGAGGAGCGTAAGCGCGTGGACGATGCCCGCGACGGGTGTGCGCCCACCGTTCTTTACATTCGTGGCAGTGCGAGCGATGGCTCCCGTCGCCGGAATCCCGCCGAAGAGTGGCGAGGCGATGTTTGCTATGCCTTGCGCAACGAGCTCCATGTTCGAGCGGTGGCGGCCACCGATCATGCCATCAGCCACAACTGCGGACAGCAAAGACTCTACCGCGGCAAGCATGGCAATCGTGAACGCTGGTCCGACAAGCGCCGTTGCCTGCGCAAACGAAACGTGGGGCAGCGCTGGGTGAGGGAACGACGCGCTAATGCTTCCAAAGCGGCTGCCGATGGTCTCGACCGGCCAATGCAATGCCTGCGCAACCGCAGTGGACACCAACAAGGCAACAAAGGGTCCCGGGATGCGCCGGCTGAACCGCGGCCAGATCAATATGATCGCCAATGCCAGCACGCTCACGGCAATAGCATATGGATTCACCGAGTGAGCGTTTCCGATCAGCGCCTGCCACTTCTCGAGAAAGTCCGCCGGCACGGCATTCATATGCAAGCCGAAGAAATCCTTGACCTCACTCGAGAGGATGATGATCGCAATACCGCTCGTAAATCCCACCACGACGGGGTGTGGCACGAACTTTATCACCGCGCCGAGTCGCACCGCGCCGATGAGGACGAGAAAGATACCTGCCATGAAAGTCGCTACGGCTAGTCCGTCGTAGCCGTAGCGCTGCACGATTCCGTAGACGATCACCACGAATGCGCCGGTCGGCCCGCCGATCTGCACGCGGGAGCCGCCCAGAGCCGAGATGATGAATCCCGCGACGACAGCGGTCCACAATCCGCGATCCGGCGTGACACCGCTCGCGATCGCGAAAGCGATGGCCAGCGGGAGCGCCACAATACCAACGATGATCCCGGCCGTCAGGTCGGCAGTGAACTCGACGCGGGAATACGACCTTAGTGTTGTGAATAACTTCGGGACGAGCAGAGAAAACTTCCTATGAGACGGAGAGATGGGTGACGCCGAACACTTGAGCGGCAGGAGCGATCACTGCCGCGCGACTGCGGTCGGTCAGCGTCTGGCCACGGTGGCCGATGGGCGCTCGTTCCGGACGGCAAATCCGTCGCGACGGCGCGCCAAGACGAACCTGCAAACCGCCGCAGCAATCACATCCGCCACGGCTTGCAAGAAGTCCAATTCATCCGGGGTCAGCATGCGCCGCTTGGTCGAGTGCACGCTGAGCACGCCCCATGGGCTCAACTGACCATGAATGATCACCGTCGCACCGCTGATGACATCATTCTCGCGCAACAGTTGCGCGCCTCGAAAAGCATCTACCCGGCGAAGGTCTTCGACAACGATTGCATGGCCGCTGCGAAGCGCGTATCCCGCCTGAGAGGACTCCTGCGCGCGCTCGATGACGTGCCCGGTCACATCGGTCGGCCAACCCATGGCCGCACGCACGATGAGATTGTCGTGCGACGCATCGTGCTTGAGCACCTTCGCGAGTTCGACATTCAGGATCTTCGTCGCGATCTCCACCGCCTCGGTGAGCACAGACTCGAGGTCCGGTGCATCAAGCGCCCTGCGACGAAAGCGGACGACCGCGGCGCGTCGCGCGTGTCGCATGACACGCCATGCGACCTTGTCCTGATCGAAGGATGAAGCCCTATTGCCTGTATTCGCTCTCGACTTCTCGCTCCGCGTACCGGATTCTTTCTTTCTGGACACGATCCACACTCCTAGGTTCGTTCCGCGCGCCCAGGCCGTGAACCTCGTTCCTGAGTGCGAAGCTGTTTCGTTCTCGACAACTCGTCCCCCGTTGGAAGCGCATGGGAATCGATGGCGGTGCCGATCAGCTTACCGAGTGCGTCGAGAAAGGCACGTTTATCGCTCGAGAGCCCGAGACTCGTGCTGCTTTGTACTGTGAGGATGCCGAGCGGCGTTGGTTGCTGTTGGGAGGGAATGAAGACATGCATCCGATCGACGGTTCCCTCCGTGCGGAGAACATCCAGCGGTGTTGTGCGGTCGGCGAGCTGAATAAGCTCAACGCGAGCATCGGTCGTCGCGACCCGCGAGTCGGAATCTGCGCTTTCAGGCGTGTGCGGCGATGGAGCGTTCCCATCGGTCCACTCCGCGCGGACAACGACAACCCAGCGGTCAGACGCGAACTGCAGAATATCGCAATGCTCGACGTTGAGTCTGCGGACTACGAGCGCCGCCACCGCGGCCAGCTTCGGATCAACGCGGGCTGCAATTGCAGCCTGCAACAGCTCGGCCGCTTTTCGGCGGGCGTTCAGTAGTCGTTCTTCCCGTTGCGCTTCGAGGTCGCTGTAGCGCTTGAGCCTGCGCGCGCCGGGCAGCGGTGCCCAAGGCGGCTCCGTGAGCGGGGTCGCAGGGGCGCCCGTACCCGTCGGCGAATCTGCCTCCACATGCATCTCCATGTCTCACCCCATCTTGACGTTGAACAGTGGTTCAATATACTGGTCATTGAACGGGCGGTCAACAATCGTAGTGGTTGAGGCAGGCGGAGCGGGTCCGGCCTATTTCCTTGTACGGCCGACGGTAATATTCAGGTTTGGCCGCCGTTCGGCGTCTCACCATTTCTGGCAAAGTCCTTTTTCCCCAAGAACAGTGCAGCTGACACTCCGGCAGGCCGCGAGCTATCTGGGAGTCAACGACACGACGGTTCGCCGCTGGATCAACCAGCGAGCTCTGCCGGCGCACTCGGTTGACGAGCGGCTGTACTTCAATCCGATCGAGCTGTGGGAGTGGGCCGTCGAAGCGGGAGTCCCGGTTTCCCGCGCGCTGCTCGAAGACGCTCGCCGATCTCCCGACGAAGTCCCGCCGCTGGCGGAGTTGCTGCGGGAGGGTGGGATCTTTCTTGATGTGGAAGGCAGCACGAAGCACGAGATCCTCGCCGCGTTTGTGGAGCGGCTGCCGCTTCCGCCGGAACAGGACCGCCGATTCCTGCTGGAGGTTCTCGAGGCGCGCGAGGCCCTGGGCTCTACCGGAATAGGGGATGGCATCGCCATTCCGCATGTGCGGAATCCGATCGTACTCCACATCGCTCGCCCATTCCTGACGCTTTGCCTGTTGCGTAATCCAGTGGAATTCGACGCCCTGGACGGTAAACCCGTGCATGCGCTGTTCATGGTGGTGAGTCCCACCGTGCCGATGCACCTGCGAATTCTCGCGCGTCTCGGCTTTGTGCTGCGCGACAGCAAGCTCCGGCAAATGCTCGGCTCTCAAGCGGACGCCGGAGAAATCCTGGATCGCCTGGACTTCATCGAAACGTCGCGCAACACGGGCTCGTTTGAGGCGCAGCCCCGAGAGCCCGCGGAATGATCTTCCTGCTCAGCGGACTTTCACTTCTCGTGGCTGCCGCCTTTGCGGTGATCAGTATGCGCAACCATCGGCGCGGCAATGCGGTGTTCGCCACGTTGGTGGTGGCGGGATGTGGTCTCGGTATTGTGCCCGCGGTCCAGGTCCTTTATTCCGCAACGGCCGTGCGCTCCGGATTCGCTAGCGCCCTTCCCGGCGGCGACTGGATCTTCGGCATCGATCCCCTCTCGGCCGTGTTCCTGATCGCGCTGTTCGGCGTGGGTGCTGCAGCCGCCGTGTACGGGGTCGGCTACATGGCGTTCGATTCACGCACTCCGGCGTGGCCGTGTCACGCGCTCTTCGCTTTGGAGCTGGTCGCACTGGCGCTGGTGGTGTGCGCACAGGCGATCATGCCATTCATGGGCGCGTGGGAGCTCATGGCAATCGGCTCACTGCTCCTCATCCTCACGGAGTACCGCCACGCCGAGGCGCGCCGAGCGGGGTTGATCTACATCGTCGCCACGCACGTGGGAACGCTGGCGCTGTTCGCGATGTTCGCGGTGCTGGCGCGGACAAGCAGCGACTGGTCCTTCAGCGCGCTCGCGACGGGTACAACGAGCCCAAGCGGCGCCCGGATAGCGGTGCTTGCTCTCGCCCTCGTTGGGTTCGGCGTGAAGGCTGGATTTGTTCCGCTCCATTTCTGGCTGCCGCCGGCCCACGCCGCAGCGCCGTCTCATGTATCCGCTCTCTTTTCCGGCGTCCTCATCAAGGTGGGGATTTACGGATTGCTGCGGGTGATCACGCTCGTTGGGCCTCCGCCCGCCTGGTGGGGATGGCTGGTACTCGGACTCGGTCTGTCTTCCGCGGTGCTCGGCGTGCTGTGGGCGCTGGCACAACACGATATCAAACGCTTGCTCGCGTACCACAGCGTCGAGAACATCGGCATCATCCTGATGGGATTGGGTGCTGGTGCGCTAGGACAAGCATACGGCCATCCGTCGCTCGCGATCCTCGGCTATGGCGCGGCGCTACTGCATACGCTCAATCACGCGCTCTTCAAGAGTATTCTGTTTCTTGCTGCTGGCGCTGTGTACCGGCTCACGGGCACGCGCAACATGGAGGAGCTTGGAGGGTTGGCGCGGCGCATGCCGCTGACATGGCTGGCGTTCGTCGTGGGGTCAGCGGCTATCATCGGCGTGCCACCGCTCAACGGTTTCGTGAGCGAATGGCTTGTGTTTCAGACCCTCTTTCGCGCCGGTTTTTCCGCGGATGCTCTGCGCATCGCCGTACTCGCGGTGCCGGGTCTGGCGTTGGTGGGTGGGCTGGCGCTCGCCTGCTTCGTCAAGGTTGGCGGAGTTGTCTTTCTCGGAACGCCTCGAAGCTCGCGGAGTCTGAGCGCATCGAAGCCCGGTCTTCTGCTGGATGGTCCGCCGCTAGTACTCGCCGCGGTTTGCGTGTTCATCGGCTGCCTCCCCGTGCTGGTCCTTCCGCCCATGTTGATCGCGGGAGGATTCGTGGCGGGCGTGCCACTGCTGCCATTGGAAGCCAGAGCGATGGCTGCAGCGGTAGGGGCGAGAGAGATCTCCATAATGGCGGCCGTTCTGGCGCTTACCGCCGCCGCTATCTGGCTGATCGCGCAGGGACTGCGCAGAACCGTTCCGGTGAGGCAATCCGAAACCTGGGGTTGCGGGTATCCGCTGCCGAGCGCGCGCATGCAGTATACAGCTTCTTCGTTCGCTGCGCCGCTGCTCGAGATCTTCGGCAAGTTGAGCGGCGTTCGGGCACATAGAGGCGCCAGCGTCTTTCATTCCGAATCCGTCGATTTGATTCTGGATGGCGCGGTTGTACCATGGTGGGCAGTGATCGAGCGCGCCGCGCTTCGCCTCCGGCCGCTGCAGCAAGGGCGCCTGAGCCGCTACCTGATGTACGTGATCAGTACTGTCGTAGCTCTGCTCGCATACCTGCTCGTGCGCGCGGGAGACCGGTGATGAGGGCGCCGGAATTCATGATGCACGCGGCAACGCTCGTCGTCGTCATGCTGCTCGCGCCTCTCATCCCGGGCATCGCCAGTCGGACCCGGTCGATTCTCACGGCGCGGCGAGGTGCGCCGGTGTGGCAACTCTATTCAGATCTGTGGAAGCTCCTCCGGCGCGGCTCTGTGTATTCTCGCACGACGACCGTGATTTTCCGTCTCGTGCCGATCGCGCTGTTGGCTTGCGTTGTTGTCTCCGCGTCGATGCTCCCCCTGGATGGCCGCTCGGCAATGCTCCGATTTCCCGGCGATGTCGTTGCATTTGCATACGTATTGGCACTCGGGCGTTTTGTGCTGGTGCTCGGCGCGCTGGATACGGGCTCCAGTTTCGAGGGCATGGGCGCGAGCCGCGAGGTGACCTTTGCCGCGCTGGTCGAGTTTGGTTTTTTCATCGCGCTGGCGTCGCTCAGCGTCGCGACGCACGAGCTGTCGCTCAGTGGCATGCTTGGCTCGAGGGCGCTGGCTGTCACGTGGGCGTCCTCTGCACCAGCTCTGATAATGATCGTTGGCGGCCTCTTCGTGCTGCTCCTGGCGGAATGCTCCCGTTCACCCGTCGACGATCCAACCACGCATCTCGAGCTGACGATGATTCATGAAGTGATCGTGCTCGATCACAGTGGACCCGACCTCGCGATGATCCTTTACGCCAACGCGTTGAAGCTCTCAGTCATCGGCGCGCTCCTGGCGCGCGTCGCCATGCCTACCATGGGGCTGTCGTACGCGATGCGTCTGGGTGTTCTGGTTGCCGGCCTGTTCGCAGTCGGCATTGGCATTGGGGTCGTAGAGTCCTCGATGGCTCGTCTGCGGCTGCCGAAAGTGCCGCTCTACATCGCTGGCGGGTCAGCCCTCTCCGCTTTTGCCCTCATACTCCTCTTGCAGTAATGAACATCGGAAAGTTCGCCGAACTGTTGCTGCTCCTGATCGTGCTGACGGACTTCGCCGTTCTGGGATCCTCACGTCTCAGCGCATGTGTCCGCGCGATCGCGATTCAGGGAGTGCTCCTGGGTGCTCTGTCCTTAGTGATCGATGATCCCCGATCGGTGCACGCGATGGTACTTGCCGCGGGGACTGTCGCAATCAAGGGCATCGGTCTGCCGTGGTTCCTGCGGTGGGCCATGCACGAAGCGGCAGTTCGGCGGGAGGTGGAACCAGCAATTGGCTACATGGCCTCGCTGGGCCTCGGGTCGCTCGCAGTCGGGGCTTCGTTCGCGCTGGCAAACCGCCTGCCCGTCATCACGAGGGTCGAGCTACTCGTGCCGATCGCGTTCGCGACTCTGATCATTGGTCTTCTCATCCTCGTCACGCGCAGCAAGGCAATCATACAAGTCGTGGGATATCTGATGCTGGAGAACGGTGTATACCTCTTCGGCCTCACCCAATTGAGCCGAGTTCCGTTCCTGGTGGAAATCGCGGTCCTGCTGGACGTGTTCGTGGCCGTGTTTGTCATGGGCATCGTCGTGTTCCACATCAATCGTGAGTTCGACTCCATCTCCGCGGCGAATCTCGTGGAGCTTCGAGAGTCGTGACCGCGATGACCACAGCGGACTGACAGCGCGCGCGATGCTTCTTCTTGCGATTCTGCTCATTCCCTCGGCTGCCGCCGGGCTTGCGTACCTGCTGCCAAAGCGCGGGCTCCGGCTGGCACTCCTGGTGCTGACGAGCGTCGTCCACCTCGCACTCGTTGCGGTTCTATGGACAACCCCCGACGCTACCGCGCTCGGCGGTTGGCTGATGCCTGACCCACTGGGGCTGATCGTCCTGACGCTGGTGAGTGTGTTATTCCTCGCGGCGTCGGTCTACGCGGTAGGGTTGCTGCGCGAGGAAAGTCCGCGGGGCGGACGATTGTTCGTGTCGTGCCTTCTTGGATTCCTGGCTGCAACTTCGCTGGTCTCGCTCAGCCACCATTTCGCGCTGCTCTGGGTGGGAATGGAATCGACGACTCTCGCGGTCGCTCCGTTGATCTTCCACCGAAATGACCGGAGGTCGTTGGAAGCCGTGTGGAAGTACCTCGTGCTCTCCTCGGTGGGTATTGCATTCGCGCTGCTCGCCGTGTTCCTCCTGGCCACCTCGCAGCCCGCCCTCCCCGGCGTGCGCGCGCTCGTACTGGACGACATCCTGGCGAACGGTCCCTCGCTGGAAAAGTCGTGGCTCCGCGCGGCTTACGTGTTCGCGCTGGCCGGGTTCGGAACGAAAATGGGCCTGGCGCCCCTTCATACCTGGAAGCCGGATACGTATGGCGAAGCTCCGAGTCTTGTCGGCGCGCTCATGTCTGGCGCGCTCACAAGCTGCGCGTTTCTGGGCCTCGCCCGCTTCACCGAAGTCGCGGTGGCTGCGGGGCTGACCGATTTCACCCGGCCGCTTCTGATCGCATTCGGCCTCATTTCACTCGTGATCGCCGCCGCGTTCATTATCGGTCAGGCCGATGTCAAACGACTCCTGGCCTACTCCAGCGTCGAACACATGGGTCTCCTCGTGCTCGGCCTGGGCGTTGGAGGAATAGGAGTGTATGGTTCCGTGCTTCACGTGCTGAACAACGGGATCGCAAAAGGGATGCTCTTCCTCGTCGTCGGCAATCTCGTGCTCGCGACCGGATCATCCGTCGCCGCCGACATGCGCGGAATGCTGAAGCAGCGCCCCTGGTCAGCGGCGCTGCTTTTTGGGGGGCTGTTTGCGGTCACGGGTTCGCCACCGTTTGGTCTCTTCGTAAGCGAGTTCTCCATCGTGAGCGGCGCGATCCGAGAGGACCACTGGTTGGTCGCGGCAGCCATGCTGGCGCTGCTGGCGATCATTTTCGTCGGCATCGGCGGGATGCTTCTCAAAATCATTTTCGGCACTGCCACTACGACGACGAGTGACGACGAGAAGGCGACGGGCGACAGTGCCCTGTTGCTGGTCGGCCCACTTTGTCTCGCGGCGCTCGTCGTGATGCTGGGGCTCTACATTCCGCCGCCTCTACAGGACTCGCTTGCGCGAGCGGCGCAGTTGCTCGGCGGCGTCGCGCCATGAGCACCCGAGCGCTCCTGACCGTTTATAATCGACGGTGTGTCAGCGTGGCCGACATTCCGCTCCTCGAAATGGAGGATTTCGCTTCCACGATAGCGAGCTCGGTCGGCGCTGGCTGGCGCATCGTGTCGCTGTTCGGCGTCGCCGAAGACACTCGAGCTCTTCGTCTCTGCGCCGTGCTCGCGAATGATGACAGCGGACTGTTGGGCGCGACCTGCGCTCTGGTTGCCCAGGAGTATCCCGCGCTGTCGACCTCGTGCCGGCAAGCGGGCCGCTTTGAGCGCGAGATAGCGGAACAGTGCGGCGCGATTCCGAAGGGGCATCCTTCGCTCAAGCCGTTGCGTCGCCATCCGCCCGATCATGCGCCGAGCGCATGGACCGTGCGACCGAAGGACCGCGAGGATTTCCCGTTTGACGTCGTCCACGGCGACGAAGTTCACGAGGTCGCTGTCGGCCCAGTGCACGCCGGGATCATTGAGCCCGGTCACTTTCGATTCCATGCGCACGGCGAAGAGGTGCTTTCGCTGGAAATAATGCTCGGCTACCAGCACCGCGGCGTCGAGCGTTTGCTCGAGTGTTCGGAGCGCGGCAGAGCGGTGCTCGTCGCTGAGTCTATTGCTGGGGATACTGTCATCGGACACGCGAGCGCATTCTGCGGGGCCATTGAGGCGCTCGCGCGCAGTCACAAGACCCCGCGCGGGCAGACGATTCGTGGAATTGCGCTCGAACTCGAGCGCCTGGCCAATCACATTGGCGACCTGGCCGCACTCTCCGGTGATGTTGCCTTCCAACCCTCAGCGGCTTTCTTCGGTCGTTTGCGCGGCGAGTGTCTCAATCTTCTCATGACGATCTCGGGCAACCGCTACGGTCGCGGATTGATTCGACCGGGCGGCGTGCTGTTCGACATTCCACCGACGATGGCGAGCGAGGTAATGCGTCGCGTCGAACGGCTTCGGGACGAAGTGCGACTCATCGCGCAGCTGCTATTTGAAAACGCATCCGTGCTGTCCCGGTTTGATGGCGTGGGTGTGGTGTCCGCGGAGCAGTGCCGTGCCAATGGCTATGTCGGCGTCGTTGCGCGGAGCTGCAGGGTGCCGCGAGATGTGCGACACGATTTCGCCTATGGCGTGTATCGCTACGCCCAGATTCCCGTCGCTACGGCCTGGAGTGGTGACGTGTATGCGCGCGCGATCGTTCGATGGCTCGAGGTGCAGCGATCGATGGAGTTCATCCTGGAACAGTTGTCTGCGCTCCCACGGGGCGAGGTGCGCGTCGACTGCGGCGCACTGACACCATCAGAGCTCGTGGTCGCTTTGGAGGAAGGGTGGAGGGGCGAGATTGCACACATCGTCATGACCGATGCGGCCGGTCACATACTGCGCCACAAGGTGGTGGACCCATCCTTCCACAACTGGAGCGCGGTATCCGCCGCAATGCCGGGCAACCAGATCTCGGACTTCCCGCTCTGCAACAAGAGCTTCAACCTTTCGTACGCCGGGCATGACCTGTAAGGATCGGACCCAGCATTCTCGCCTGCCGAGAAAAGCACGACTTGGCACTCTGCCGCAAAGTCGTGGCGGAGACTTCCGTGTTTGACTATCTGAGAGCACGCTTTGCGCATCGTCTTGCTCCGGCATCCCTGGAGCCGAGTGGTAGCGGACTGCCGCACCGCTTTCGCGGCAGACTGGTTGTCCCGCAACCGCAAGCCGACGTTGCCACTGAAGGCAGCACCCCGGCCGGCGAAGCTGCGTCAGAGCACCGCCGCCGCAATCTGCCAATCATTGATCTCGGTCGCAGCGTGTTTGCACCCGAAGAGACGCAGCGGCTTGAAGGGCAGGACGCGGCGTTCACGCAGGACTACCGCATGGCCACGAGGAGTCGGAGCGCCCTGCTCACATCCGACGGCGAGATCGAACTGGCACAGGCTCTGGATCGAAAGATGCGCCGGCTGCTGGGCCGCTCGCTACGATTTCGACTCGTCGCGGCCGGAAGCTGTGGCGGCTGCGAAGCGGAGCTCGCCGCACTCAGCAACGTGGTGTTCGACATGGCGCGGTTCGGTATCCAATTCGTGGCCTCGCCGCGTCACGCCGACGGCATCGTGATCGCCGGCGCGATCAGCGTGAACATGCGCGAGGCGCTCGAAAAGACGTATGAAGCTGTCCCCGACCCACGAATCGTCGTAGCGGTCGGCGCGTGCGCCATATCAGGCGGCGTATTTGCGGGGAGCGAGGCGGTGCTCGGTGGTGTTCCGCCGTCGATACCCGTGGACCTGTGGGTTCCCGGATGCCCTCCACATCCATTGACCGTGCTGGATGGGCTTCTGCGTCTGTTGGGACGGCTGGAGGACTCGTCAAACACGGCGGCCGCCGCCACGGGTGACGACACATTAGTGCCTTTGCGCTAAGGCGGCCCGCTGGCGAACCGCCATCGCTGCGATATCTTGTAGCATTGAACGCTCGGTCAATGTGAAGGAGTCACCCTAAATGCCAGGACAGAAGGCCTCGGAAGAAGCGCGGCGAACGCAGATCTTGAAAGCCGCCTACGAGGTGGCATCGCGCAAGGGATTGGATGCGCTGACCGTGAGACTGGTCGCGCACCGCGCGAAACTGAGCACCGGACTCGTGCTCTTTCACTTCAAAACAAAAGATCAGCTGATCATCGCCCTGCTCGACTACGTGCTACAGACCACTACCGTGCTCCACGTAACCGAGGACATCACAAGCATTCCAGTGCCGCTCGACCGGCTGCTCGCGCTGCTGCGCCGAGAGATGAACCGCCTGGCGAGCGAGCCGCGCCTCATCAGGCTCTTTTTTGATTTTTGGGCGAAGGGCTTTACCCACGCACTCGTCAGAACAAAGATGCAGGCCGAGCTGGACCGCTACCGCGAAGCATTTCGACCGATCGCGCACGAAGTCTTGCGTGCGGAGCCAGAACGTTTTGCCGGCGTCACTCCTGAGGGACTTTCGGCGGTGGCCGTCAGCTTCATTAAAGGATGCGCGGTGCAGTCGATGATTGACCCGGAGAACTTCGACATCGAAGAGTACCTCTCCGCGACGAACGGTTTGCTCGGCCAGTTGGCGGCACAGACTGCCTAGCGTGTGACACGGGTGACGAACAAGAGCGGCGCTGAAGGCGAGGCCTTCTATCGGCTCGTGAATGCCATTCGTAAGATCGTGGCCGACGCATCGCGACAATTTGGGCCTCCCATCATACCGACATCGTGTTGCCTCTGCTCAGGAATCCCGACGACATGTACGTCATCATGGGATTGGGCGACGAGACCACCGTGCAGTTCGATGCCACGTCGGCGAATACGCTCCCGGCAGGGTGGAAGCGCGACTTTCTGCTCTACACGGACGGCTGGATCAAGGATTCCGACCTGAACACCGCGTTCGGCAACACCGTCGGGCCGCTTCCCTTCCACCGGATGAAGGAATATCCGTACGCGCCGGGCGACTCATATCCGACCGATGCGGAGCACCAGCGGTACTTACGCACGTACAATACGCGCATCCCGCAACGGCGCTGACGCGCCCCTCAGCGCCGCCGCGATCGCGCAAGCGACAGGAGGCTGTCCAGCCGGCGGTAGCGGTGGAACATCTCCACGGCCGGGCTCGCGGCACGCGGGGCAGTGGCTAGGGCGCGGAGCTGGTCGCACCGTTCCGTGCGTTGTGCCAGCGGTGCAGCCCCATGCTTCGTGTCACCTTCGCCCGGCACGCCAGCCGCCGGTGGCGGTGCGGTCGGGGATGTCGCGCGGTTGAATTCCGTTTGGGCGCGCACGGTGTCGGCCCGTTTCAGCGCAATATAGCCCACGTAGAAGCGCGCCTCGGCGCTCTTGGCGTGCGAGCCGAGCACCTCGTTGAAGTACCGGCCCGCCGTTACGAGGTCGCCGCGAACCAGCGCCACTTCGCCAAGGTGCAGCAGTGGGCCGGTTTCCTCCTTGTTGATTTCGTAGGCCCGGCGCAGATGGGTCTCGGCCGAGTCGAGCTGGAACGGCGCGTTGGCGTCGAGGCAGAGATAGAGGCTGCCCAGCTGCGAGTGGGTTCGCGCGCTCGACGGATTGCGAGCGATGAGGCGGCGCCACGCGACCTCGGCGGCCGCGAAGTCCCCGAGGGAAAAACGCATGCTGCCGAAGTAGTAGAGTACGTCCTCGTGATCGGGGTTCAGCGCGAGGGCGCGGGAATACGTCTCCGCTGCCGCCTGCGTCTGGCCCGCGGTGCGCTGCAGCGTCGCTTCGCGGTAGAGCGCCCAGAAATCCCGGATCCGCTCGCGCGCCGTTCCCATCTCCTCGCCCTCCACCACCAGGACGCGCTGATTCGCGGGCAGGTTCGTCAGCACCTGGCGGCCACCGCTCGGCCACACAACCACCAGCGAATCCACACGGGTGAGGGCCCGGAGGCCGAAGTTCTCAATCAGGCTGTTCTGGGACAGATACGAACTCTGCGCACCCACCTGGCGTACCTGGCTGACTCCGCCGGCGACGAGCCGCAGCTTGGCGCCGATCCCCTGCCGGTTGCTTTTCGTGCCGCGCACCTCCACCGCCAGCCAGTGGTTACGGTTGCCGCCGTCGTTGCGGAGCAGAATGCCGGGCCCGCCGTTGTTCACGACGAAGACATCGATGTCCCCATCGTTGTCGTAATCGGCGAACGCCGCCCCGCGCCCGACGTAGGTGTTACGGAAGTACGAGCCGCTCACCGCCGAGACTTCGAAGAAGCCCTCGGTGGGCCCCCGGTTCCAGAACAGCTGGCTCCGCATTGGCACGAGGTGTGTCGAATCCTCGGGATACTGGAGCGTGCTGCCGTTCACCACGAACAGGTCGGGCCGGCCGTCGTCGTCATAGTCGATGAACGAAGTGCCCCAGCCGACGAAGTCGAGCGCGACCTGGCCGACACCGTAACGGTCTGCCTCGTCGATGAACGTGAGCGGGACCGGCCGGCGTTTCCTCTCTTGGGGCGTGAGCTGGGCCAGCTGGTTGTCGTAGAGCGCGTTCTCTTGCGCGAGCCAGTGGGTCAGGTAGAGGTCCTGGTCGCCATCGCCGTCCCAATCGCCAACGGCGATCCCCATGGCACTCCGATAGTCGGCGACGTGCGCCTGGTCACTAATGTCCGAGAACTTTCCCTTGCCGAGATTCCGGAACAGCAGGTTGTCCGAGACGTCGTTGGCGACGTAGAGATCGGGCCAGCCATCCTCATCGAGGTCCACCCAGGCCGCCCCAAGTCCTCGGCCCCTGGGATTCGCGACGCCCAACGATGAGGCAACCTCGGTGAAGGTCCCGTGACCGTTGTTGTGGAACAGCAGGCTGCGGTCCGGCGGGAATGCCAGGGGGTTGATGCTCGCCGGATTCTCCACATCGTAGCGCGCCGCCGATTTGCTGCGCTCCGGGCGCGTGTACTTCACGTAGCCCGTCACGTACAGGTCGAGGAGCCCGTCGCGGTCGTAGTCCCCCAAGGCAATGCCGGTCCAGAAGCCCCGCGGTCCACCGATTCCGGAAGCGGCACTCCGGTCGGTGAAGGTTCCGTCGCCGTTGTTGCGATAGAGGACGCAATGCCCATACGCCGTGATGACGAGGTCGATCAGGCCGCGGTTCTCGAAGTCGCCCCACGCGACCGCCATTCCCCAGCCGCGGAAATCGATGCCCGAGCGCGCCGTGACGTCGGTGAAGGTACCGTCGTGGTTGTTGTGGTACAGCACCGTTCTCGCCGGCGACTGCGCCCGCGCCGCATCGGAGAGCGTGAGTGGGCCCACCTCGTTCGCGACGACGAGATCCAGCCAGCCGTCGTTGTCGAAGTCGCCCCAGGCCGCTCCCGAGCCCATGTCCTCGGGCAGCTGCGAGGACCGCGTGCCGCTGAAGTGCTGAAACGAGATTCCCGACGCGCGGGTGACGTCGTTGAACGAGACTCTGGGGTAGTCCTTGGGGAGGGATCGCGCGAGATCCGCCGTCAGCCCCTCGACCTTCTCGCCCGGCCGGTACTGGGAACCAGGTCGGAACACCAGCCAGACCACGGCGGCGGCGACAACGAGAAACAGCAGCCCGAGCCCGGCCGTCAGCCGAAGCAGGCGCTTCCGTCGCGTCAACCTCGCGATTCTTTTATCCGCCTACTCCCCGGAGCGAGTCACGAGGATCGTCTTCTGATCCTCGGACATCACCGTCACCGGCGCCGTGAGGCCCGACTCCTTGCCGAAGAGAAAGTTGATGAGGAATTGGTCGGCCTTGCGGTACATCAACCTGGCCCTGACGTTGAGCTCGGTGACCTGACCTCGCGGAACACTTACGGCGACCGTGCGGCTGAGCGGAGAGATCGAGTCGGGCAGTGTCCGGGTTGACGGAGGTGCGCTGCTCTGCACGACCTGGCCGGGACAGATGAAGTTGAAGTCCGCCTGGTCCGAGAATCCAGGGAAGATCGACCGGCGGTAGCGGACGCCCACCATCTCCCACAGGTTGTGCTTGTCGATCAGGTGGCCGTACTGGTCCACCGGTTCGGCCTTGAGCATGAAGGTGCCAGGCGCGATAAAGTTTCCGGCATCGCGCTGGCCGGTCTGGAAGACCATGTTCCCGGCCTGGTCGGTAACGTCGACCTCGACCCACGCCTGAATGATGTCGAGCGGTCCGGTGGGGAAGTCGTGCCCCACTTTATTGTTGGTGAGAACGACATCGATCTTGATCGGGTCGCCGGGCCTGGCGTGGTCCGGCACCATCACCTCGATCGGCACGGCGGGACCTTTTCGCCACTTCTTGGCGATCTCCGGAATCTCGATTTGACCACGCAGCCACTTCTCGGTCAGGCGCGTTTGCTCGTCCGCGCCGGGCAGTTTGAGTGCCTGCGGCATGAACTGGTTGGCGGCAATGAACCGATGACTCCGGTGCTCGCCGTCGGACGGCGTCCGGTTGTAGTCGAGATCGTCGCCGTTCGCCGGATCGTACGACTTGTTGAGCGGCATGTGGCACTCGCGACACTCGACAGTCTTGGTGGGATCGTTGGGATGGTTCCAACGGCTCTTGCGCCAGGCGTCGAACTGGTTCTGCAGCTGCACCCAACCCACCCGATTGATTTCCTTGTCAATGAACTGCTTGTGGCAGGCAGCGCAGAACTCGGGACTCTTGAAGAGCTTGTGCTGCAGGCTCTCGACGTGGTAGCGGGGGTACGACCGGATGAGGAAGTCGCTCACCATCCGCTGGGGTTTCCCCTCTTCCAGTTCGAACAGGTAGCGTTTGGGCTGGGTGATGACGTAGGCGGCGTTTCCCTTGACGTCCGTTTCCTTGATCGCGTGGCAGGCGATGCAGGAGACGCCCTCCTTGTAGCCGACCTGGTTGGTGAGATTCTCAGCGAAGATGTTCTTGGTGCCGGAGAACAGAGAGATGGGGTCGTGGCACCCGCCGCAGTACCGCGTGGACTCGGGCCCGTTCTGCTGGCCCATCACCGTCTGCACTTTCTGGAACGCCGCGTCCATTGCCGAGTATCGATGGGCGCTCACCGACCATTCATCGTAGATCGCCTTGTGACAGCCGGACGTTCCGCACGATGCCGAACCGGCGAGCGACCGCGCGTCGTACGCGTTGCCGCTGCGCGTTCGAGCCAGACTCGGCGCGAAGGGGCGGTCGGCGCCGAAGACGTAGCTGTAGTCCGCGGGCAGCTTGTTCACCAGCTTCGTCGGTCGGTAGAGCGACGCGGCACCGGCGACGACGACGAACAGACCAACGGTGAGGAGCAAGGTTCTCGCGCCGCACCAGCGCGCGGCCGCGAGGAGTTGCGCACCTGCCGTCGTCTCACGATTCCGCGCGGCGCGCACCACCAGCGTCACGATGTGCGGCAGGGCGGCGGCGACGAGGGCGAACGTCGCGACCACGTGCGCGAGATCCCAGCCGCGACTGATCCGGGTGCCGGCGACGGCCTGAACCGTGAGCACCAGGCCCGACACCGCAGCGGCGATCGTCGCCGCCATCGTGAAGTAGCCGGTCAGCTTCACGTGCGAGAGACGGAGCGCGCGATAGGTGCGCCAGTGACGCAGCTGGTACCACGCGTACGGGAGGATGAACACGAGCCCGACGATAGTGTGGAGCAGCACCATCACCTGATTCGGCACGCTGAACGGCAGCAGGTAGATCGCGAGCCCCGTAAGCGTTTCGAAGAGCAGAAGGCCCGCCACGGTATACAGTAGGCGTTCCTGCCACTCTCGCGCTTGTGCGGTGGAGTTTTGGGGGGCGGTCATGACCGGGGCCAATATACGGGCGCACTCAGCCAGGCGCTGTCAGGGAAAAGGCTACAAGAATCCGGGGAAACACCTACAAGAATCCGAGGGAAAAGACTACAAGAATTCTCACTCCTCCCTCTTTCCTTGCACCGTTCCGCGTGGTTCCGGGGGAGCCACTTTAATTCATCGACCTGCGACGCGGCGTCAGCGGAACGATGTCCCCATCGGCGCCATGCCTCGGAGCGCAGGCAGCGCTGCCATGAGCTGATCGCGCGTCATCCCCAGCAGCTCGTGGCGCTCGATGAGCGGGTCGAGGTCCAGGGGATAGAGGTTGTGCCGCGCCGACTCGGCGAGCCCTGCGATGTTGCGCGGCGCAATGGCGTGTGCCACCCATTGGGTGAATTGACGACGATCGTCGTGACTCCCCGGATGCCCGTCACCTCGAGTGAGGCTCCGTAATCGGCGCCAGCTGGCGCTCGGCAACGGCTCGGCGACAGGGTCGCCAACGCCAAGAAATCCATTCCAGGCCACGGAATCGTCGGCGCGAACGCGCTGCCCAACTTCGGCGAACGAAACGATCGCGAAGTAGATCATCGCGTGCGCGGCGAACAGCTCGAAATGCGCCATGGCGTCGTACGCACCGGCGACCAGCGTGTCAATCTGGTCGGCTTCGCGGGCGAGCAGGTCGGCGTAGCGCATCAGCGCCTCCATATTCGGAACACCGCGGTTGCGCGGGCGCGATTCGAAGGCGAGCCCGAGCCGCTCGACCGCTCGAAGGCTCCACGCGATGCCGGTCGAGAACAGCGGATCGACAAACGCATACGTGTGCGGCAGCAACGCCCAACGCTCACCCGTCGCCCGTGTGAGACGATGCTGAATGCCCCCCCGAAACGACAGCGGCATTAGCGGCACCGCGTCCGCAAAGGCCGCCGCGATAGTGGGATATCGGCCGAGCATTGCGTCCCAGAGCTGCTGCGCTTGCGGCCGATCTCCGGTGTCCAGGCTCGCAAGGCCGCGCGGTGAGAGCGCAAATCCGGCGCTGCAGACGCCGTCATCGAATCGCAGACTGTACATCCAGCCTTCGTCCAGGATATGATGCACGGCCGCCCAGTCGTCGGGATACGGTCCCGGCGGCAGACCTGGGACCACCTCGGTCATCAGACGAACGTCGTTGAAATGGCTGAAGAGGAGTCCGGAGCGCGCCTTCGTGCGTTCGAGGCCCGACGGGATCTCGAGCTGTCGCGCGAGAAATCCGGCGGGTCCCGAGGCGTCAACGACGAAATCCGCGCGGAGGTCGAACGCTTCGCCGCTGCGCTTTCCGCTGAGACGCACACCATCGGCGCCGAAATCCGCGCGTGTCAACTCGACGCCGTCGCGGTAGTCAACTCCGGCGTCGATGGCGCGTCGCACGAAGTGATGGTCGACGTCCGAGCGCAACCAGTGCGTATCCGCCACGGCTTCGCTCGGGCTGGCCGCCACCAGCAGCCGCTCGGATCGGAGCCCGTCATTCTCGAACGGCCGTCCCGGATGATGCCGATAGAAAGTGAAGCCGCGTTTGAGTCCGCGCCGCAAGTCGGGGAGATGCTCCAGCCAGCGGCCGTGCGCCGCGAGATGGCAGCAATCGGGGAGCTGATAGCGCCGGCCAATCCGCTCGAGAGAAAGGTTGGCGAGCGGCGTGGTTGACTCGCCGATCGCGAAGCGTGGGTGCGTGCCGCGCTCGAGGAGCATGACCTCGTACCCCTGCACCGCCAGGACGCGGGCCAGCAGCGATCCTGCGAAGCCGCTGCCGATGATCGCGACCTCACACCGGCTCGTCATGCCCCGTCGCAGGCACCGCAGCTGGCTGGCGGCTGCGGGTTTCCCGTGATGTTCATTAGGCGCAGGCGTTCGATGCGCGTCGAGCGACACGCACGACACGCGGTCAGTCTGTCGACGTCCCAAAGATCGGCGGTGAATGCCGTTGCCCGGAATCCTGCTGCCACGCACCGATCGAGCGCTGCTTCGAGCTGTGACAGCCTTGGGGGTGTGAACTGCCGCAGCGCTTCCAAACGCTCCATCTCGCCGTTACCGCCACGCACCGGAATAAGCGACACCATCGACGCGCCGCGCGCCGCCGCGTACTGCGCCGTGCGCACCGTCCACTCGACAGACTCGTCGTCGGGTACATACGGCGCGCCAAGAAGCACGAAGACGCGGAGATCGATGCCGTTGTCGGCGAGAAAACGAGCGGCGCCATCGAACCGTGAGAGCTCCAGCCGCTTGTTGAGTTGCGCGCGCGCGATGGGGTGGATGGTCTCGAGCCCCATTGCAATCTCGAGCCGACCCGCAATCTGCCGCGCAAACTCGACCGTCACATTGCCGATCGTGTTCGCGTGTGATTCGACGGTGACGCCCGAGAACGGCGCACACAAGCCGGCGATTTCCGGAACATCATCGATCGGCACCGCACGCCGGTCGAAGAAATTGCCGGCATTGTACAGCTTGACCCGATCGGGTGGCGGACCGTCCAGTGAGCGCAGCGAGCTGGCGATCTGAGTCGGCAATGCGCCACGCGGCGTGGCCCCATCTGTCGTCCATCGCCACAGATCGCAGAAAGAGCAGGTAAAGGGACACTCGCTGCCCGCAAGAAAAATCGTGAACGCTCGCTCCACTGCGCCATTGGGCCTGCGCTCCCGCTCGAGGAGTGTTCCATGCGCGCTCCAGGGATCGGTCTTCGGCTTGGGCCCGCGAAGACTTCGGATCCTCTGGTCGGCTACCGATGCCCTCACGCGACCGTAGCGTGGAGCGTCTGGAAATGGCGGCGATACCGGGCTTCGTTCTCCGAGAACAGTCGCGAGACCGCGCTCGCGGACAGCGATCCGTGTTGGAATCGGCGCTTCGGGAACACCGGCATCTCGATGCCCAGCACGGCGGCAACGCCGCGCGCGACGATTTCCCCTTTCAAGGCGTACAGGCGCTCGGTCGAGCCTTCCGTCAGTTCCGCGAATGGAATCGCCTCGGCGACGGCGATGACCGAGGGACGCGTATAGGGGCTGAACGCCGCGAATCCGTGCTCTCGCGCGCATGCGTAGCCGCGCACGCACGCGCGACTGTACCCGCCGGAATAGGTGAGCGAGTGCTTGATGGAATCGACTCCCCACCCTTCCTGATACAGCATCCGATTGTTGACGACGCTTCTGATGGTCAGCTCGTTGTTCTCCTCGATGGGGTAGTCCTTGAGGTTCTCATCACCGCCGTCGCCGTCCACGAGCAGTCGCCACTCCGGATAGCGTCGGCGAATCCCGGCGAGAAGCGCCAGGTTCACCGCCGCGCATTCCACGTCCAGGGGCTTGTAGTCCTCGATGACGGCGATTGCGCGCAGCGGATCGACCTCGCTCGACGGCAAATCGATGGTCTCGCCGAGTATTTCGAGCTTCGTGCGCTCGAGGAACTCACGCGCCTGTCGCGCGTCGTCCCCTGCGCCGTCGATCGACAGCGTGAAGGCTTTGAGCCGGGCCGGTGACAGTCCTTCGTTTAGCAGCAGCTTGTATAGGCACAGGAGAACGGCGCCGCTGTCGATTCCTCCGGAGAACGGCACCCCAATGGGCACCGAGCGATCTTGCACGGCGAGCCAGCGGCGCAGCTCCGTATACACTGCCTCCAGGTAGTAGCGGCCTATGACGTCGAGGTCCTTCGGCAGGACGTTGCGTGGTGGATCGAAGAAGCGCGTGTGGATCGGATTCGGATCCGGGCACCCTACGAGCTGCAGTGTCGTCACATGGTGCGCCGGCACCATGCGCGTGTAGCTCGGGTGGAACTGACCGGCCCAGCCGCGGCGCGCGATCTCTGCCGCGATCTCGTCGATGCGTTCCGCGACGATGAGCATCGGCCCGTCCGTGTCTTTCGCGAGGAAGTATCGCATCGGCCGGTCAAGGCTGCGCGCCAGCATGACGCGCTCCCCGTCCCGCGCAACGAGCGCGAACGAGCCGTCAATCTTGAGGACCGCGTCCGGGTCGGAAGCGACGAGTCGCTGCTCCGCCTCCGTCTCGGTCATGGACCAGAGACGCTGCGAGCAGGTCGGAATGAGATTGATGATCCGGGCGATTGGGTATGTCATGACGCTATCAGCTCCGCGTTGTGGATATGCTGGAGCCTACGCCGAAGAACTCGCAGTCTCAAGTACCTCCGAATTGCCGACGGCCGCGGACGTCGCGGCCGCAACGACATCTTCGCGGTAATTGTCGGCCTGCTGGTAGATCATTCATGGGCCTGGGTAGAGTTGAACTACCGACCTCACGCTCATCAGGCGACCGGAGGGGAGTAAGAAGTCCGGCAAGAAAGCGCCGCTCCGCTTGGAGCGCCTTCGCGTCAGGGCATCCCTCACCTCATTTCCTCCCTTCGCCTACAGCGGCAACCGAACCGACAAGGCAGGATACTCAATCGATTCGCCAAGACGCCGGACACACACCGCTCAGCGCGCGCGAGTGTCCACTTTTCCTCTTACCAGCGAGAGACCGATGGCCACCGCTGCCGCACCGTCGCGACAAACCCGTCCGCTCTTCGCGGATCGCGTCGCGATGCTCGACACCGAGAACGCGTTCAAGGTCGGTCCATACATAAAGGAGGTCGAGGACGCCGGCCACCAGGTGGTGCGGTGCAACATCGGAGAGCCCGACTTCCCCCTGCCCCGCCACATCGCCGAAGAGGTCAAGCGGCAGATTGACAACGACCTCACCCACTACAACGATCCGCAGGGAATTCTTCCGCTTCGCGAGGCCATCGCACACACCATGGGCGAAGCCCGAGGGATTCACATAACGCCGGACCGCGTCGTCGTCTTCCCCGGCGCAAAGCCGCCCATCGGATTCACACAGCAGACCTACTGCAACGCCGGCGACGAGATCATCTACCCGAGCCCGGGGTTCCCCATCTACGAATCCTTCGTTCGATACATCGGCGCATCCGCGGTCCCGCTCCATCTGGAGGAGAGCTCGGGTTTCAGCTTCGACGGCAGCGACCTCAGGCGTCTCATCACCGACCGCACGAAGCTCGTCTACATCAACTTCCCCTCGAATCCCACCGGCGGAGTCGCGACGCGCGATCAGCTCAACGAGATCGCTCAGGTTGTTCTCGCCAACACCGCGCCAGAGGTGCGCGTGTACTCGGACGAGGTGTACGAGAGAATCCTTTTCGACGGAGAGAAGCACGCTTCGATCGCATCGGTTCCGGGAATGGAAGAGCGGACGGTACTCGTGTCGGGAGTCTCCAAGTCGTACTCCTGGACAGGCGGGCGGATCGGGTGGGCAGTGTTCCCGACGGAGGCGGAGGCAGCGGTATTCAAGAATCTGAACATCAACTACTTCTCCTGCGTTCCCGGATACAACCAGATGGGCGCCAAGGTCGCTCTCGAATCACCGGAGAGCGAGATCTCCATCGCCACCATGGTGGATGCATTCTCGAAGCGGCGCGACTTCGTCGTGGATGCGCTGAATTCAATAGACGGCGTACGCTGCCAGAAGCCGAAAGGCGCGTTCTACGTTTTCCCGAACATCGCCGGCGTCTGCGAGAGCCTCGGCGCAATCGAGGCGCATGCATCGCTCCCCTCACCGGTGCGCGACTTCACCACACCTTCGACGCTCTTTCAGCTCTTCCTTCTCTTCAGGCATCACGTGGCTACGCTGGACCGAAAATCGTTCGGACGAATCGGCAGCGAGGGCAAGCACTATCTGCGGCTTTCGATTGCGACTTCGCTCGAGCAGCTCAAGTTGGGAATGCAACGCCTGGAGCGGGCGAGCCGTGACGCCGATGGCTTCCGGGCATTCGTGCAGGAAGGACGACACCTGTACTAGCCGCCACAGCGACAGGAGCCGCAGTGACAATCGCACTGGAACAGACACTCGACAGGGTTACCTCGCCGGCTTCTCCGTTCGGAGCGCACCGCGGTCAATGGATCGACATCGGCGAAGAAACGTCGTCGCCGCTTAGCGCCCAGGAGGTCGAGGCGTTCGAGACGCTCGACATGATCTACAGATCGCTCTGCGCGATGATGTACAACTACGTCCCCATGTCCGGCCATCCGGGCGGATCGATATCGTCGGGCCGGTTCGTATCGGCGCTGCTCTTCGACGCCATGGATTACGACTTTTCCGATCCACTCAGCGAGAAGGCGGACATCATATCGTACGCCGCCGGCCATAAGGCGCTCGGCCTCTACTCGATGTGGGCGCTCAGAAATGAGATCGTCCGGATCGGCGCCCCGTCGTTGCTTCCCGCCGACATCAGTCTGCAGCTTCGCCTGGAGGATCTGCTCGGCTTCCGGAGAAATCCCGCTGGGCCCGCGCCGCTCGCGCGCGCCCTGGAATCGAAGGCGCTCGATGGCCACCCGACTCCGGCGACGCCCTTCGTGCGACTTGCGACGGGAGCGTCGGGAGTGGGGCTCGCGTCGTCCATCGGCCTCGCATTCGCTGCCGCCGACTGTTACCCGGACGATACGCCTCGCGTGCACATCGTAGAGGGAGAAGGTGGGCTGACTCCCGGCCGTGTCGCTGAAGCCCTCGCGGCGGCGGGAACCGCTTCGCTCGGGAACATCATCGTCCATCTCGACTGGAACCAGGCGTCCATAGACTCGGAGCATGTCACGCGCGAAGGCGTGACTCCGGGCGACTACGTGCAGTGGACACCGTGCGAACTGTTCTATCTCAATGACTGGAACGTCATCTACGTTCCCGACGGAACGAGCTTCCAGCAGATCGTGGCCGCGCAGCGGCGCGCGCTCAGTCTCGGGAACGGGCAGCCGACCGCCATCGTCTACCGCACTACCAAGGGATGGCGCTACGGAATCGAAGGTCGCGCATCACATGGCGCCGGCCACAAGCTTTGCGCCGAGGGATTCTACGAGGCGATGGCACCGCTCGTCGCCGAGAGTCCGGTGGGCCTGCCTGTATGCGACCCCGCGAATCCGCGCTGCGGGGGAGGATCGAGCTCCGAAGTCGTCGAGAGATGCTTCTGGGAAGCGCTCTCCGTGGTCAGGGTGGTCCTGCAATCGAACCGTCAGCTCGTCGCGCGGATAGCAGAGCGGGTGACGGCGGCCCGCGAGCGTCTAGACGAGCGCAATCGTCGCCTCGCGAAAGAGTCGCCTGACGTGCGGCGCATCTTCTCGCTCGCGAAGTCCACATCGACGCCACCGTCGCTCGAGCTTTCTCCCGGCGCATCAACCACATTGCGCGGGCAGCTCGGCAAGGTGCTCGGATATCTCAACAGGGAAAGTGGCGGCGCCCTTTTCATCTCGGCCGCCGACCTTCTTGGATCGACGAGCCTCAACGAGGCGGCGGCGGGATTCGCACCGGGTTACTTCAACACCCGCTCGAATCCTGACTCGCGCACTCTGTCAATCGGCGGAATCTGCGAGGACGCCATGAGCGGCGTTCTCTCCGGCATCTCCACGTTCGGGCATCACATCGGAGTCGGCTCGTCGTACGCGGCGTTCATCGCGCCGCTCGGACACATCGCCGCCCGCCTGCACGCGATAGGAAATCAGGCGCGGCAGGCACTCGACCCTGGTCCGTATCGTCCATTCATTCTCGTGTGTGCTCACGCCGGCCTGAAGACCGGCGAGGACGGACCCACGCATGCGGATCCCCAGCCGTTGCAGCTTCTCCAGGAGAATTTCCCCAGGGGTACGATGATCACCCTCACACCGTGGGATTCGCAGGAGATATGGCCTCTCCTGGCGGCTGCTCTGCGCAGCTCACCCGCGATCATCGCCCCCTTCGTCAGCCGGCCGTCGGAAAAAGTGCCCGACAGGAAGGCGCTCGGCCTCGCACCGGCGTCGGATTCGGCCAGAGGAGTGTACAAGCTGCGAAGCGCGAACGGTCGCAGCGAAGGATCGGTTGTGCTCCAGGAATCGGGAGTCGCGTATGCGTTCGTGGAGCAGACGCTGCCGCTTCTCGCGACGAAGGGAATAGATCTGGACGTCTATTATGTGGCGAGCGCTGAGCTCTTCGACCTGCTGTCACCGGTGGAGCGAGACGAGATTTTTCCGGAAAGCGTCGCCATGCACGCGATGGGACTGACCGGGTTCACGCTTCCCACGATGTATCGCTGGATTCGTTCCGACCTCGGCAGGTCGGTGACGCTGCATCCGTTCTCACACGGGCGTTACCCGGGGAGTGGACCTGGCGCGCGCGTCATAGCCGAAGTAGGTCTCGATGGTGATGGACAACTGGCCGCTATTGTCAGATACGTTGAAGCGCGCGCGGAGCGCAACCGGAGTACGCAAGAGCTGAGGCGCTGAAGCTGAAAGCACGCACCTTCATTTCGACGCGGTCTACGATCGAAAGAAGAGCCAGGGCTTCGTCGTCTTCGGCATCTTCCGGCTTATGTCACCTCATCGGGGCCAAAAAAATGATTGAAGGCTCGGACTCCTACTGTCAGAAGCGAACGGTCGCGCTGCCCTTCGAGCAGGCAATCGCCAGAACCCGGGAAGCGTTATCGGTCGAAGGCTTCGGAATTCTTTCCGAGATCGATGTGAGGGAAACGCTGAAGAAAAAGTTGCAGGTGGATTTCCGCCCCTACACGATACTCGGCGCCTGCAATCCCCCACTCGCGTACAGGGCATTGACAGCGGAGCGCGATATTGGCGTCCTGCTACCATGCAATGTTGTGGTCTATGAGGGTGACGATCCAGGCGAGTCCGTGATCGCGGCGGTGGATCCGGAAGTCTCGCTTGGTAGAGTGGGTAACACCGAATTGGCGCCACTGGCGCAGGAAGTCAAACAGCGCCTCGGGCGGGTGCTCGACGCGGTCGGCGCTAATCGTCCGCCAAGAAAAGTCGGGTGACAGTACACACAATTTCTTGACGAAGGGGGTTCAAATCATGGCATTCCAGACTTCAGGGTTTGCGCGCTTCATGGCGTCCGCAGCCGGGCGCTGGCTCCGTATTGTCGCGGGAGCTGCACTCATCTTCTGGGGATGGTCGATGCACTCACGCACCGGAATGATCGTCATGGTGGTCGGGCTCGTCCCGATTGCCGCCGGCGTCTTCGACTTCTGCCTTATCGCGCCTATCCTGCGCGCACCTTTTTGGGGCCGCCAAATCCGGGCCAAGGATGATGCTGCGAGTTAGGATCGCACTGGGGCCCTCCTTCGGAGCACTCGTCGGCCGTGCCTGACAGAGTGGGTTTGACGTGTGACAGGGCAAGAAAGGTCCATCCCTTTCGGAAAGGAGCCCAATGAAAAGAATCTCGATTACGATCAGGGCGTCCGCGGTGCTCTTGCTCGCACGCCTCCACGCGGCGGGTCGCTAGTTTGTCACTGCCGTTGTCACTGAACCCCCGCCGTAGTGCCAACGAAAAACCCTGTCGGCGTGCGATGAGCGCCTTGCATTAGCGCGACCGGGTGGTAGTGACGATCGTCGCGCCGTTCATAGCGCTACTCATGGCGCAGTGCCTCGATCGGATCGAGCCGTGCTGCCTTCCGCGCGGGGAAGAAGCCGAAAATCACCCCGACTGCTCCCGAGAACCCGAAGGCGAGGGCCACGATCGTCGGGTTGAAGACGAATGGGACGTTGAGCAGCGGGACGGCGAAGTAGGAGCCGGCCAACCCGATCACTATGCCGATCAGGCCGCCGCAGAGCGACAGTACAACCGCCTCGACGAGGAACTGCGCCAGCACGTCGCGTTCGAGCGCGCCGATCGCCAGCCGGATGCCGATCTCGCGCGTGCGCTCGGTGACCGACACGAGCATGATGTTCATGATGCCGATGCCGCCGACGAGAAGGCTCACCGCGGCGAGCGCGCTCAGGAACGCGGTCAGCACCCGAGTCGTTGACTGTACCGTGTTCGCGATCTCGGCGATGTCGAGTATCCGGAAGTCGTCTTCCTTGCCGTGCACGATCCGCCGGCGCTCACGTAGCAGCGCCATGATGTCGGCGCGCACGCGCGCGTTCATCGCGCTTGACTGCACAGACACCTGGATGACCGTGACGTCCTCGTTGCCGCTGATGCGGCGCTGCACGGTGCGGAGCGGGAGAATCACTACATCGTCCTGGTCGTTGCCGCCCATCGCCTGTCCCTTGGCAGTGAGCACGCCGACGATTTCGCACGGCATGTTGCGCACGCGAAGGGACGCGCCGAGCGGATCTTGCCCAGCGAACAGCTTGTTGCGCACCGTGGTCCCGATCACGCACACCGCCCGGCCACCGCGGATCTCGGCGTCGGTGAACTCACGTCCCGCGGCCATCGGCCATTGCCGTACGACGAAATAGTCGTTGTCAGTACCGGTGATGGTCGTCGGCCAGTTGAGGTTGCCGTACACGACTTGCGCGCGAGCGCTCGCCATGGGCGCGACGGCGTTGATGCCGCCAATGTTCTGCGTGATGGCGGTGACGTCGCGCGTCGTGAACGCCGGTCCGGCGACAGTGGCGCCACCGGGCCCACGCCCCGTCTGCGCACCGGGAGTCAGAATCAGAACATTGCTGCCCAGACTCCGAATGCTTTCGGTGACGCGTACCGTCGTGCCGTTGCCGAGCGTGACCATCGCGATCACGGCGGCCACGCCGATCACGATGCCAAGAATCGTGAGCGTTGAGCGCATGACATTGCGGCGGATGGCGCGGAGCGCGAGCGCAAAGGCTTCCCGGATCATCGCGTCGCCTGTCGAGCCGCGGACAGCCGCGTGGCTCCATGTGTCGGCTCATCGGCCATGACGAGCCCGTCGTAGAATCGCACTTGACGCCTAGTGTACGCCGCCATGTCGGGCTCGTGGGTGACCATGGCGATCGTGATCCCGCGCGTTTCATTGAGCTGAACAAGCAACTCCATGATCTCGCGGCTGAGCTTCGAGTCGAGATTGCCGGTAGGCTCATCGGCGAGGAGCAGCGTCGGTTGGCTCACGATCGCCCGTGCGATGGCCACGCGCTGCTGCTGCCCACCGGAGAGCTCCGCCGGCGTATGGTGTCCGCGCGATTCGAGGCCCACCGCGGCCAGCGCCTCTCGCACCCGATCACGCCGCTCGGCGACTGGCAACCCGCGATAGATCAACGGCACCTCGACGTTCTCGAACGCGGTCGTCCGGCTGAGCAAGTTATAACCCTGAAACACGAAACCCAGATAGTTACGGCGGAGCAGCGCGCGCTGATTGCGCGTGAGCGTCGTCACTTCCACGCCGCGAAAGCGGTACGAACCCGATGTCGGCGTATCGAGGCAGCCCAGGATGTTCATGCACGTGGACTTCCCGGAGCCGCTCGGGCCCATGATCGCGATGAACTCCCCGTCGTCGATGCGGACGTCGATCCCGCCCAACGCGACAACGGCGGTGTCGCCATGACCGTAGACCTTGGTCACGCCGGTGAGCTCGCCTACCGGCTGTGCGCCTGCCGCCGCAGCGGCTGTCTCACTATCTCGCACCGGGGCTCGGGAGCGGTCCGGGCGACCGGCGATTCGCCGAGGAATCGGCGGAGGTCGTGGTCGCCGTGCCCTGTTCGACGACGCCGATGATGAGCGGAAGGCCGGACGTGAGGCTGCCACCGGTGACTTCCGTCCATTGCCCATCAGTCAGTCCCGTCGTCAGTGCGATCGCCACCGGTGTGCCCTGGCGAAGCGTCCACACCTGGTGCGCATTGCCGGATCGGCGCGTGGCTGAAACACCAGACCCGGCCAGCGCCGAGGAATCTCTCGCTGGCGTGAACCGAAGTGCCGCGTTCGGCACCGACAGCGCATTGTGCACCTGCGCCGTCTTGATCACCGCCGTTGCAGTCATCCCGGGACGCAGCACGAGATCGGGATTCGCCACGTCGAGAATCGCCTGATATGTCACGACGCCTTCCACGGTCTTCGCCGCGTTGCGC